>JBDLWD010000397.1:0-9751 GCA_039804465.1 Verrucomicrobiota bacterium
AATTAACGGTGCCGGTGCCGCCCGAGGGAACTCCGCCCCATGCCCCGGATCCGGTCAGGGAGGTGGCGGCCGTGTAGGGCGTGATATTTCCGCCGGTGATGGTGGCGAAAGTGAAACCGTTTGCGGAGTTGTTGGCTGAAGTTCCGTCACGCTGCACGATAGCCCACGGACCGATTATGCTGTTTGTGAGCGTGCCAGTGGCCGAGATGGTGCCGGTGCCGGTGAAAAGCGCGGTTCCTCCCGCGTTACGTGTCAAAGTGCCTAGCGTTGAATTTCCGGAAAACAAATTCTCGCCTGAAACGATGGTTGTTTGAGCCACCACGCTTGATGTTCCCCATGCGAGCATGGCGACAAGGCTGACTTGGGGCAGGGTGGCGAGGGCGGCTTGCAGGCGCGAAGACGCAAGACGGAGGTAACCGTTGTTTTTCATAGGGCAGGTAGGGCTGGAGGGGGGTAAAGACGCGCCGCGAAGGCGTGAAATGGGGTATTTAGAAGGACACTGTGACCACGCTTTGTTTCCGGCAACGGCTTGGCAGGTTTAGCCTAAACCTGTCTGTGTTCCCACTGGTGGTTTAGGGGCGCACCCCGGCGAACGGTCCGCCGTGCGCGACGGATTTTTCCTCCGTCGCGCACGCGGATCGTCAGCGGACCATCGGCTCGATGCGGAAGGCGTAGCGGTAGACGCGGTCGGGGCGCAGCACGGCCGCGGGGCGCGGCCAGGCGCCCCACGAGTCCTCGCCGCCGACGCCCATCTGGGCGTGGGCGATGTGGACGGTCACGTAGTCGCGGAGCGGGATGTCGGCCGGATGGCGGCGCCGCTCCAAATCGTCCTGGGAAAATGGATACGCGCCGACCTCGAGCGGGCCGCCCTCAAGGGCGCGGAAGCGCAGGCCGGCTCCCCGGACGTCGGCGAAGGCGGCCCAGCGAACGCCGGTGCGGTTGGCCGTCTCCTGCGGTTCGCTGTAGGGGTGCCAAAGCCTGGCGACGTCGCCGCTCCATATGCCGAGCGGATAGCCCTCGGCGCGATCACGGTAGTTTTCGGCGGGGCCGCGGCCGAACCAGCTCCACTGGCGGAGTTCGGAGACGAGTGCGGCGCTGAGGCCGACTCGCGGGATGAGCGGGAGTTTCTCGCCGCGGGGCCTGAGCTCGAGCGACACGTCCACGCGGCCGTCGTCCGCGAACACGTAGGCTAGGGTCGCTGTGGTCTGGCCGGCGGGAATCGCGAGCTCGTAGGCCAGCCTGCGACCGTCCGCGGTTTTTTCTTCGGAGCGAGAAATGGCGGCGGACTTAGGCCCGGCCTCGCGCCACGGGGCGCAGGTTTTCGGCATGCCGTTGCCGCGGTCATTGTCGGTCGGGGGGCGCCAGAAATTCAGGTGGAGCGGGCCGGCGAGAAGCTCGCGCCCGGCCAGGCGGTAGGAGACAAGCTGGCCGCTGCGGTCGTCGACGACGGCGCGGAAGGTTTTTCCGGTCACAACGGTGCCACCGCCCGCGGCGTCCTGCGCGACGTAGGCGGGGCCGGGCGAGGCCAGCGGCGGGGCGGCGGGCGGAGTGGTCCAGGCGAGAGCCAGTTGTTCGCGGGCCACCACGTGGTCGGCGGGCGCCCAGGAGCGGTCCTCGCCCTGGAGAAATTCCAAGTTCAGATGGTAGTCGGCGTCGGCGCGGCGCGCGAAGGCGGGGAGGTTCACCACGATTTCGGCGGAGGCCTGCGGCGCGATGCGCGGCAGCTTGGCGGCGCCGAAACGCAGAGGGCGGCCGTCTTCCAGCAGCGACCAGCGGTAGCGTTGGCCCTCAAGCGAGACGAAGAAGTGCTCGTTGAAGACCGAGACGCGGGGCTTGGCCGCGGCGAGGTCCACGCCAGTGACGAGGATGTTCCGGTATTGGTGGGCGATCTCCACCGCGTGGGGATTGGGGACGAGGTCGGCACCGACGACGCCGTTGAAGCAAAAGTTATTGTCGTTGGGCTGGTCGCCGAAATCGCCGCCATAGGCGAAGTAGCGTAGGCGGCCGTCGGGGGTGACAAAGCGCGCGGGGTCGAGCGCGGCCACGGCGGCGGTGGCCGCGGTCAGCGCGTGGCCGGCCGGCTTTTCGCGGAGGATGCCCTGGTCGCGCCAGTCCCAGATGAAGCCGCCCTGAAGCAGGCGCTCGCGGCGGATCAGCCTCCAGTATTCGGCGAGGCCGCCGGACGAGTTGCCCATCGTGTGGTTGTATTCGCACTGGATGAGCGGCTGCTGGCGGGACAGCGGTTTCTTCTCCTCGCGCCGGCACCAGGCGTCGAGGGAGCCGATCTTAAAATACATCGGCGAGTAGAGGTCGGTGTAGGTCCGGTCGTAATTGCCCTCGTAGTGGAGAAGCCGCGACGGGTCGCGACGCTTGAGCCATTTGGCCATGTTCTCGAAGTTGGGTCCGTCGCCGGCCTCGTTGCCGAGGGACCACATGATGACGGAGGGGTGGTTTTTGAGCAGTTCGACGGCGTTGGCCAGGCGATCGAGCATGGCGGGGCCCCAGGCCGGATCTTTGGCGATAAGGTTGTTTTTGTCGGTGCCGTAGCCGTGGGTCTCGAGATTGGCCTCCGCGATCACGTAGAAGCCGTATTCGTCGACCAGCTCCAGGAAGCGCGGGTCGTTGGGGTAGTGGCTGGTGCGAATGGCGTTGATGTTGAGCCGTTTCATCGCGTCGAGGTCGGCGCGCATGCCGGCCTCGGTGACGTATTGTCCGGCGAGGTGGTCGTGGTCGTGGCGATTTACGCCCTTGATTAGCACGGGGCGGCCGTTGACCAGCATCTGGCCGTCGCGGATCTCGACGCGCCGGAAGCCTATCCTGGTCGCGTAGTGGGCGAGTTCGGCGCCCGAGGCGTCGCGTAGCGTGAGCAACGCGGTGTAGAGATAGGGCGTCTCGGCCGTCCAGGGGCGGATGTCCAGGCCCTCGACGCGGGCGACGGCTTCGTGGTCGGCTCCGTCGACCGGGGCGGAGCCGGAGAGCGTGAGCTTGGCCAGGGGGCGGGCGGCGGAGCGCGCATCGACGGGGAGGAGCCTTACTTCCGCCTCGTAGGCCCGGCCTTTGCCGGAGAGGTCGCGAACGCGGGTGGTGACTGAGAGGCTGCCGCGGCGCATGTCGTCCGAGAGTGAGGTCTTGAATTCGAAGTCGCGGACGTCGAGCTCGCCGGCCGACCAAAGATAGACGTTCCGGAAGATCCCGGAGAGGCGCCAGAAGTCCTGGTCCTCGAGGTAGGCGCCGTCGCTGTAGCGCCAGACGGAGACGGCGAGGATGTTTTCGCCGGCGCGCAAATGGCCGGTGAGGTCGAATTCGGCGGGCGTGCGGCTGTCCTCCGAGTAGCCGACCTCGCGGCCGTTCACCCAGAGCCGGAAGGCGGAGGCGACGCCGTTGAAGGTCAAGAAGACGCGGCGCCCTTTCCATGCCTCGGGCACGCCGAAGACGCGGCGGTAGCAGGCGACGGGATTGCGTTCGGAGTAGGAGGTCCAGTCGCGCGGCGGCTCGCCCATCACGCGAGGGGCGTCACGAAAGAACGGATACGTGACGTTGGTGTAGATGGGCGTGCCGTGCCCTTGGATCTCCAGGTTTGAGGGGACGCGAATCGCGCCCCAGGCGGAGTCGTCGAAACCGGGGCGCTCGAACCCCTCGGGTGCGCCGGCGGGGGTGGGAGACCAGTGGAGTTTCCATTCGCCGTCGAGCGAGAGGCGCCACGGGCTGCTTTCCACCGGTCCGGCCAGGGCGGCGCGAGCGGAGGGGAAGGGCGTTTTGAACGCGTGGGGGAGTTCTTTTCCGCGGCGGAAAACCGCGGGGTTTTCCCAGTCCGGCGCCGTTGTTCCGGCGGCGCGCAGGGTGGCCGCGCCGTCTGCGGAGGGAGAGTCGTTGTTGAAGACGAAGTCGCCGGCCGGCCGGGCGATGTTGCTGATGCGGACCTGGTCGATGTAGCCGTTGAGAAATTCGCCGGGGGCGGCGCGGTTTTCGTTTCCGATGACGAGCTGGCCGGTGATGGTGCCGTTGGTCAGGGTGACGGTCTGGTCGGCGCCGATCTGGTTGGCCGCGTTGGGGGCGACGGCGAGCTTGGTCCAGTAGAAGCGGCAATTCACGCCGTCGTAAACGAAGGCGACGTGGAACCATTCGTTCAGGGCCCAGGCGTGGTCGCCGGACGAGGGGATGTCGGCGAAGCGCTGGGCGCTCGCCTGGCCGATCAGGTTGAATTCGAGGCGTTGCCCGGTGGTGCCTCCGTTGGTGAGCTGGAATTGAAAGCCGCGGGTTGTGACGGTGGCGTCGGTGCAGATGATCTCACGGTTGCCGGTAGCCGAGCCGGGACGGATCAGGGCCTCGAGGGTGAAGGGCGAGGCGGCGCCGTTCACGCCCAGGCCGAGCGTCGACAGGGGGATGCGCTCCGCCGCGACGTCGCCTTCGTAGACGTCGACCGTGCCGCCCGCGTCGTAGCCGAGCAGATGGCTGGCGGTGGTTATCTTGGCTGGCACGCCAAATCCGGGCGCGGCCACGGTGGAGTCGCCCAGAATGCCGGTTTGAACCGGGGGAGTGCCGGGCGCGGCGGTCACGTTCACGGCCGCGAGCTTGCGTCCGGCTGAACCAAGATTCGCGACCAAGGTATCTCCGGCCGTGTTTTCAAATTGATACAGGTGAACGGTGTTGGCGTCCGCGGTGTAGGGCGCGCGAATGCCCGCCTGGGCCGCGCCCGCGATCAAAAGAGAGGATAAAGATGCGAGAAGCCGGGGGGAGTTCATTTTATAGCAAAAATTTGATGACCAATTGCTTGGGTTATCTTGCTGCTCGCTTCAATGGTAGGTTGGAGAGCAGCAAAAAATAGACTGTAACCGCTTTCGCTATCATGGCTATTGATGCAACATCTGGGCAGGTTTAACGTATAAATAAGATAACCAGAAGTAACTTTAGATAAGCGAGTTGCGTATCGAGGGAGGCGGCGGACTCCGGCCGTCTCGGCGCGACGGCGGGATGGTTCGCGCCGCGGGTGCCTGAGGGTTTTTGGGCCGGTCGTCTTTGGCTTGCCGGACCGCGGACCCTTTGCGGCTCAAGGGATGAAGGTTGCGCCGAGCCTGGCTGCTTCCGTGCGTGCCGGGGCAACGCGCAGGCCCGTTGTGTCGGCCTGCAGATAGGCGTCCGTCGAGCCGACCAGACGAAACGAGATGGCGTCGGCGTCGGCCAGGCCGGGCACGCGGACAAAGCTGGCCCGCGCGGCGAAGGTCGGGCTGCCATCATCTGGCGCGATGTCCGCCCCTGCGGGAGTGGCGGCGATGTAACGGTCGGGATAATTGGTGGAGCGAATCGACACGGCGCCTTTTTCGCCCGAGAGGGCGGGTGTGATGCGCCAGCGCCCGTCTTCGGCCGGTTTAACATCGGCGTCGAGGCGCAGGCGGAAGTCGGCGTGACGGATCTTCCGGCCGGGCGAAGCCAGCGGGGCCAGCGTCACGGACGGCTGGCTGGGCCATTTGGCGCGCAGCGCGTCGAGTTCGCGCTTAGTGATCGGTAGGACGCCGCCATGGCGCTTGCGGCTGTCGCCGAATGAGTAGGAGCCGGTCGGCATCACCTGAAACGCGGCGGGGTCGTCGAGGTTGGTCGTCTCGAAGGGCAGATATCCTCGGCTGGTGGCGTATTGGTCGGCGAAAAGCCCCCATTTCCGCTGGCCGTTGAATTTGAACAGAATGGGACCCTCGACCATTTTGCCGGTGTAGCCAAGCCGGGCGAGATCACCGATGCGTTCCCAAGGTCCAAGCAGGTGGTCGGCTGCCTCGATGGTGATTTGGCCGTCGCCCGATGCGCGGTAGAAGCGGCGCCTCGCGCTTTCGACCTCCATGATCTGGGTGTCGATGATATCCTGGCCCTTGCCGCTTTCGCCGCGGCGGTCGATGTAGAGCTCGGGCGCGGTGAAGCTGCGAAAGTCCTTGGTTCGCGCTCCATAGATGCGGGCGCGGCGCTCGCCTTCGCGCGGGGAAATCGTGGCCCAGTAAACGAAGTAGTCCCCGCGGCTCTCGTCGTAGATAGCCTCGGGCGCCCAGGCGCAGCCGGCCTCGGGTATGGCGGAGGCCACGTCGACCATCCAGGGCTTCGACCAGTGCACCAGATCGGAAGACTCCCAAAATACGAGGGAGGTGCTGCCGTTTTTCATCGATTCGCCCCAGCCTCTGCCGGCGGCGATGCGCAGATCGGTCGCGAGAAGCAGGAATTTCTTTCCATCGGCCAGACGGATGAGCGACGGATCGCGCACTCCTTTCTCTCCCACGTCGGAGATGAGCACGGGCTCGGAATTGTTAAGGTCGCTCCAGTGGCGTCCGTCCTCGCTCACGGCGAAATAGATCTGCTCGCCGCGCGGCGACTCACCGGTGAAGTGGGCGAACAAATACGCGGAGGGATGCTCGGGCGCGGGCGCGATGTTCGGGCTGCTTTTGCCGGACTCGCTGCGCGGGTTGGCCAGGGCGGCGACGGCCAGCAGGGAAAAAGCGGGGAAGAGTCGGAGGAACATGGTATGCTGGAAGTGGGTAGTGAAAGCTCAGGGGCGGGGTGGCAGATCCGTGCCCTCGGTGGTCTGGATGACGCGGCGGATGCGGCCGTCCGGCTCGTGATAAAGGTAGTCGACACAGACCGAGCGGCGGTAGCTGCCTCCGACGTTCGGATGCTGGATCGCGCCGTTGTGATAGATGAAATACCACTGGCCCTTGAACTCGATGACGGCCTGGTGGATCGTGTTGCTGTTGAACGCGCCTTCGGAGAGCAGGCCGCGCGAAGTCCAGGGACCCTGGATCGACGGCGCGGTGGCGTAGGAGATTTTTTCCGGGAAGCCGTTCGCGTAGGAAAGATAGTAGGTGTCGCGGTGCTTGTGGATCCACGGTGCTTCGGTGAAGCCATCCAGGCCGCTTATCTCGACGATGGGGCCGTCGAGTTCGATCATGTTGGGCTTAAGCTTGGCGTAGTAGCAGTGGACGTTGCCCCAAAACAGCCAGGCGACGCCGTCCCCGTCGATGAAGACGGCGGGATCGATGTCCTCCCAGGCGTGTTTGCCCTTCGGGGTCATGTCTGCGGTGACGAGCGCGGAACCGCGGGCGTCCTTGAACGGGCCGGTGGGCGAGTCCGCGACCGCGACGCCGAGGGCCTTGCCGGGCTTGGTGGAGTCGTGCTCGATCGAGACATACCAGTAGAATTTGCCGTCATTCTCCACGACGTGGGCGGCGTAGGCGTCGGACTTGGCCCAGGCGAAGTCTTTCACCGCCAAGAGCGCTCCGTGGGGCGTCCACGTTTTCATGTCCTTGGACGAGTAGCAGAGCCAGTCGTGCATCGTGTAGCCCTGGTTGGGCTTTGCCTCGTCGTGGCCGGTATAGAGATAGACGGTGTCGCCGTGGACGATGGCCGCCGGGTCGGCGGTGAAGACGTCGGTGATTATGGGATTCGCCGCGCGAAGAGCGGGCGCGCAGAAGGTCGCGAGGCAACCGACCTCGAACAGGCAGGCGCGTAGAAAGGGGCGGGAGGGCATGAAAAAAGGTGGGGAAGGGGCAATCGGGCGCGAAAAACGCTCGGGCGCGACCACTACCTAACAGCGAAAAATCCTCATCTTTTCGGCCATCGTCCTGCCCGATTTTTCCGGGGAAATGTCACGCCGGGCGGCCGCGCGGCAGGGTTTACGCTAAATGCTGCGGAACCCTGCAAGCGTGGGCGCAGCCGGTCAATGCTCCCTCATACCCCGTCCCAGGCCACGCCTGCTCATGTCCTGGCTGCTGCCTTGCCTCCTCCTTTGCGTCTCTCTTATCGCGCCGCCCGCGGCGACCGCGCAGACGATGGACATCTCCGCCGGCGTCCGGACTTACGCCTCGCTCTCCGGCGCGACCGTCACGATGACGGGCAAATCCGGGCTCCGTCTCACCGCCCGGGTCCGCCGCGAGCGCGCGGGCGTCACGCTCATCCCCAAGGGGGCCACCACGCTCGACGGTCTCGGTCTTCCCGCCGCGGCCGCCGCGGTCGTGCCCCTCGGGGTTCCCGTGGCCGAGGGAGATTTTGACGTGCTACCCTACGTCTTAACCACGCCCGTCGAGGACAGTCCCACGCGCGGAGCTTTCATGCGCCTGCGCGCCGTTTTGCAGTAGGCTAGTCCCCGTGCGTCGCCTTGCCGCGCCGCCGGGCTGCTAGCCCTTTCTTTCAATAGGATTTGCGCCGTCACGTGGAAATCCCCGTGGCCGTTGTCGGGGTTTTTCCTTAAAAAGCGTTTCTTTAAGAAGGCGTCATCCCCGGCGTTTTCTTCCCATTTCCCCATGCCCCTGATTTCCCGTTGTCTGGCTTTTCTGGCCGCCTTGCCGGCCGTCGCCCTTTTCGGCGCCCCCGTTTCCGTGCGCATCGATTGCACCAAGCCCGGAACTCCGCTCAGCCCGCATCTCTACGGCCTCTTTTTCGAGGACATCAACTATTCCGCCGACGGCGGTCTCTACGCCGAGTTGGTGCAAAACCGCTCTTTCGAATACCACCCGCTCAAGGGCAAAGATCAGCGCGTTCGCGCCCTTCATCCGCTTTTCGCGTGGGAGAAAATCGAGCGCGGCGGGGCGAAGGGCGACATCGCCGTGACCGACCTCGCGCCGCTCAACGCCAACAACCGCCACTACCTCACGCTGAGGGTCGAGGAGCCCGGAAAAGGCTTCGCCGTCGCCAACTCCGGCTTCGACGGCATCCGTCTAGACGCCGGCGCGCGCTACGATTTTTCCGTCTACGCCCGCGCCTCGGATTGGAGCGGCGACGACACCATCACCGTCGCGCTCGAGTTGCCTGACGGCACCCGCGCCGGCTCGGCCGAGATTCGCGGCGCCGGTCGAGAATGGACGAAATTCGAGGCGGTGCTGACCTCCTCCGCCACCAGCGATCAGGGCCGGCTGGTCGTGAGCGTGGCCGGCCGCGGCACGCTCGCGCTGGATATGGTTTCGCTCTTCCCGCAGGACACCTGGCTCGGTCGCAAGGGCGGCCTACGCCGCGACCTCGTCGAGGCCCTGCGCGATCTGCATCCCAAGTTTCTCCGCTTCCCCGGCGGATGCATCGCCCACGGCGACGGCCTCGCCAACGCCTACGCTTGGAAGGACACGCTCGGCGACGTCGCCGAGCGCAAGCCCAACTGGAATCTCTGGGGCTACCACCAGACCTACGGCCTCGGCTACTTCGAGTATTTCCAGCTCTGCAAGGATCTCGGCATGCAGCCCCTGCCTGTGGTGCCGGTCGGAGTGTCCTGCGGTTTCCGCGGCCTCGAGGTCGCGCCGATGGCTGAGCTGCAGAAATGGATCGACGACGCACTCGACCTGATCGAGTTCGCCAACGGTCCCGCCACCTCGCGCTGGGGCTCCGTCCGCGCGCGCATGGGGCATCCCGAGCCCTTCGGCCTCCAGTTCATCTGCCTCGGCAACGAGGAGCATGATAACGCCGCCGTGCGCGAGCGCTTCCCCCATTTCGTCCGCGCCATCCGCGCCCGTTATCCCGAGATCAAGATCATCGGCACCTCCGGCCTCGGCCCGGAGATCCCGATCTACGATCTCATGACCGAGCTCGGCGTGCACAGCTCCGACGAGCATTACTACGAGCGCCCCGACTGGTTTATCGCGCATCAGAACCGCTTTGATACCTTCGACCGCAAAAAGCCCAAGATCTTCGTCGGCGAATACGCCTCGCAGGGCAACACGCTCTACAACGCGCTTGCCGAGGCCGTCTATCTGACCGGCATCGAGCGCAACGGCGACATCGTCGACATGGCCTG
>JBDLWD010000398.1:0-2872 GCA_039804465.1 Verrucomicrobiota bacterium
CGGAAGGCGGAGCCGCGTAATCATGGAATCCGCAGGACGCGATTCTCAGGGAGCGGGCGGGGTCAGCGGAGCCTCAGGGAAACGGGTGCGGAAAGACGATCGGAGGAAGCTCCGGCCTGGAGACGGTAATGGCCTGGATCGACCCGCCATGCGCCGGCGGGAGTGTCCCAGTAGGCGAAGTCACGGGGGGTGAGCTCCATTTCCACGACGCGGGTTTCGCCGGGCTGGAGGAAGACCTTGGCGAAGGCGCGGAGTTCGCGGGGCGGGCGTGGCACGGGGGCGTCGGAATGGCCGACGTATAGTTGGACGACCTCGGCGCCGGCGCGGCGGCCGGTGTTGGTGACGGGGACGCGCACGCGGACAGTATCGCCCGGAGCGAACGTATCGGCGGCAAGTTCAGGAGAACCGATCGAAAAAGTGGTGTAGGAGAGGCCGTGGCCGAAGGGGAAGAGTGGTTTAATGCCACGTGCGTCGAGCCAGCGGTAGCCGATGAAGACGCCCTCGCGATACTCGACGCGCACGGGTCCGTATTCGTCGAGGGCGTGGGCGGGGGTGTCCTCAAGCCGGCGCGGGTGGCTGTAAGGGAGGCGTCCGGAGGGGTTGACCTCGCCGAAGAGGATGCGGGCGAGGGCGGAGCCTCCGTCCATGCCGCAGAACCAGTATTGGACGAGGGTGGATGCGGAGTCGACCCAAGGCATGGCGACGGGGGAGCCGCTTTGGTTGACAACGACGGCGTCGGGCCGGGCTGCGAGCACGGCGGCGATGGCTTCGTCGTCGCCCTCGGGGAGGGAGAGGTCGGGGCGGTCGGCGCCCTCGCATTCCTGGGCGCGGCCGTGGCCGAGACGGTTGCCGGTGAAGAAGAGAACGGCGTCGGCGTCGGCGGAGAGGGCGGCGAGGCGGTCGGGGGAAACGGGTTGGCGGGAGGGCAGGCGCCAGCCGAAGACGCAGCGGCCGGCGGGCGAGCCGGGAGAGAACTCGACGACGAGGGTGTGGCGGTGGTCGGCGGTGATGTCGGCGGCGCCGGTGTGTTCGCGCAGGTCGCCGTCCTGCCAGGCGTCGATGACGACGCGGCCGTCGAGGAGGAGCCGGGCGCGGCCGTCGTGGCGCAGGGAGAAGCGGCAGGCGCCGGTCTCGGGGGCGGTGATCTCGATGGTCCAACGGGCGGAGCCGCAGGCATCGAGGGCGGGGGGGCGGGCGGACCAGTCTATGTCGAGCACGCGGTCGAAGCCGTGCGCGGCAGGGGAGGAGCCGGGCTCGCGGGCGGTGAAAAATTCGGCGCGCCAGCCTTTTTGGGCGGCGCCGCGGTCGAGGTCGCGGGTGTCGATGGTCTCGATGACGGACTCGGGAAGGGGCGAGTAGATCTCGGAGAAGGGGCCGGGAACGTGCTCGATGGCGACGGCGTCGGGGAGGCAGGCCCGGAGCCCGGCGAGCGGGGTGGTCTCGTAGGGGGGCTTGCCCTCGGCGCTCCAGCCGCCGGAGGTGTGTTTGGCGTCGGCGTTGGCGCCGATGACGAGGAGGCGGCGGAGCTTGGCGCGGTCGAGCGGGAGCAGGTCGCGGTCGTTTTTGAGGAGGACGATGGCCTGCTCGGCGACCTCGCGGGCGAGAGTGTGGTGGGCGGGGGTGTTGCGCGCTCCGGCGGCGCGGGGGCGGCCGCCGAGTTTGCCCAAGCGGGCCATGACGTAGAGGACGCGGCGGGCCATGCCGTCGACGACGGAGGCGGGCACACGGCCGTCGCGCACGGCTTCGACCAGGGGGGCGCGGAAGTGGCGGATGGCCTCGCCGGCGTGCATCTCGATATCGAGTCCGCCGAGGGCGCCGGCGACGGTCTCGTGGACGCCGCCCCAGTCGCTGACCACGAAGCCGGGGAAGCCCCAGCCTTGCTTGAGGACGGTGTTGTTGAGGTAGGCGTTGTGGCTGCAGAACTCGCCGCGGAAGCGGTTGTAGCCATTCATGACGGTGAGGGCGCCGGCCTCGGTGATGGCGGCCTCGAAGGGGGCGAGGTAGAGTTCGCGGAGGGTGCGTTCGTCCATGACGACGTCGACGCTGCCGCGGGCGAGTTCCTGGTCGTTGCCGACGAAGTGTTTCACGCAGGCGCCGACGTCCTGGGACTGGACGCCGCGGACGTAGGCGACGGCGAGGCGGGAGGCGAGGCAGGGGTCTTCGCCGAGGTATTCGTAGTTCCGGCCGTTCAGGGGGGTGCGGTGGAGGTTGACGCCGGGGCCGAGGAGGACGTCCTTGCCGCGGTCGCGGGCTTCGCGGCCGAGGGTCTCGCCGAAGCGGCGGGCGAGGTCGACGTCCCAGGTGGCGGCCAGGGCGGAGAGGGTCGGGAGGACGGTGGAGTGGTCGTCGGTGCGGTGGGCGGAGTTGAAGTTTTGGCGGTCGAGTTCGGGGCGGACGGTGTGGGGGCCGTCGCTGAACCAGAACTCCTCGTCGAGGCCGGCCTTGGGGAGGGCGGCGATGGTCATGGTGCCGTTGCCGGCGAGCAGGGCGACTTTCTCCTCCAGGCTCAGGAGGCCGAGGGCTTCGTCGGCGCGGCGCAGGGCGTCGGCGTCGACGGGCGCCACGGCGGGCGCGAGATGGCAGGGGGCGGAGGGAGCGGAGGAGGAAGGCATGCGAGACGGGCGAAGCGAGAACGGGGAATCAGGGAACGACGAGCGGGATGGCGACATTCACCGAGGCGTCGAGGTCGGGTTTATCGGCGGCGGCGCAGTAGAGAACCACGGGTTTGCCATCGCGGAACAAGAGCTGGGGGCGCTCGAGCTTTTTGAGCGGCCAGGCGGAGCCATCGGCGCGGGTGAGTTTGAGGCCGCTCACGAGCGGTTGAGGGGCGGGCTTCCAGTCAGTGAGGCCGTTCGGGGAATAGAACAAGGCG
>JBDLWD010000399.1:0-9353 GCA_039804465.1 Verrucomicrobiota bacterium
ACCTTGTTGCCGCTGCGATAGAAACGGTCGCGCAGGATGGCCAGGTCGGGGATGAGGCCGACATACCAGAACAACACGGACACGGTGCCGTATGTCGAAACGGCGAACACGTCCCACTCCAGCGGCGAACGGAACTGCGGCCAGATGGCGTTGGAGTTCGGGAAGGGGAACAAATAGCCGGGGAGGACGGCGAACCAAACGCGGCCGACGTGAAACACCGGGAAGATACCGGCGCAAACCACAGCGAAAATCGTCATGGCCTCGGCGGCGCGATTGATCGATGTGCGCCACTTCTGACGCAGCAGGCAGAGAATCGCGGAGATCAGGGTGCCGGCGTGGCCGATACCGATCCAGAACACGAAGTTCACGATGTCCCAAGCCCAGTTGACCGGGTTGGCGTGACCCCAGACGCCTACGCCCGTGGCAACGAGGTAGGCGATGCCCGCGACCGTGAAGAGGGCGAGGAAGCCTGAGACGGCGAAGGCGATCCACCACCACTTTGGGGTGGGCGCCTCGATGATGCCGCAAATCTTCTCGGTGACCCAGTTGAGACTGCGATGGTTCTCAACAAGGGTCGCGCGCGGAAGCGGAACCGGATTAACCTCGGCGAGGATAGCCGGGGCGGGATGATCGGAATGAGCGTGAGCCATTAGCTGTTACCTCCGAACAGGATTTTGCCGAGGGAGGCGTGCGGCTTGTGTTCTTCTTTCGAACCGTGGGAATCGTGACCGGAACCGGAGTGCTCGGTGGCGCCATGGCCGTGCATGCCGGCCGGGTGGTTCTTGCTCTCGTATTCCTTGCGGCTGAGCGGGAGCGCGGCGTAGTCCGGCATCTCGGGATTCGGGTTGCGAAGCTTGCCGAGGTAGGTGGTGCGCGGGCGGATATTGAGGTAACCGAGCAATTGGTAGTCCTGCTCGAGGGCCTTCATCTGGGAGACGCGGCTGTTCGGGTCCTTGATGTTGCCGAACACGATCGCTTCCGCCGGACACGCCTGGGCGCAGGCGACGTTGAAAGTGCCGTCCGGGATCTCGACGTTGTTCGAGGCGCCGGCCTTCACCTTCTGGGCGATCTTGGCCTGCTGGATGCGTTGCACGCAATACGTGCACTTCTCCATCACGCCGCGCATGCGCACGGTGACATCCGGGTTCTTCACCATCTTGACCAACTCGGGCATGCCCTTCTTGCCCAACGGCCCCATGTAGAGGCTGTCGAGCTGGCGCTGATTGTAGTCGAAGAAGTTGAAACGACGAACCTTATAAGGACAGTTGTTCGCGCAATAGCGTGTGCCGATGCAGCGGTTATAGGCCATCGTGTTGAGGCCTTCCTGATCGTGCACGGTGGCGTTGACTGGGCACACGGTCTCGCAGGGGGCGAGTTCGCAGTGCATGCAGCCCACGGGCTGGAGCGAAACCTGGGGATCCTCGGGGAGCTCGGCATTACCCGGGCCGCCGAAGGCGCCGCCCTCGAGCTTGCCGTCGGAGTAGTAGCGATCGAGACGGATCCAGTGCATCTCGCGGCCGCGGAGGACCTGATCCTTGCCGACGATCGGGATGTTGTTCTCGGCCTGACAGGCGATAACACAGGCGTTACAACCGATACAGGTATTGAGGTCGATCGACATGCCCCACTGGTGCACGCCGTCGAGATGGGCGTTCTTGCCCGAGTAATCGGGGGTCTCCATCAAGGAGCCGCCGCGGGGCGTGGAAGCGGAGCGCTCGGCCGTGATCTTGGCGCGCTCTTCGCGGGATAGCTTGGCGAACTCCTCGGGCTTCATGTCGCCGTAAACGGCGGGCGAGTGAGCCTCCATGCCCATGCCGGCGACGAAGCCGGGATTGTTGCGGAACTCGTCGAGGTTGGCCTCGCGAACGATGTCGCGGCCTTCCATGGACCAATGTTCCTGTGTGTTGGCAAGGAAGGCGAACTCGCCGGGAACGATGGCGAGCTTGGCGCCGGTGGCGTAGCCAAGGCCGTTCGAAGAACGGATGGCATAGGCGTTGGCGCCGATGCCGGTGCCGACGCGGCCGGTGGCCGAGCGACCATAGCCAAGAGCGATGGCGACAGTATAGTTGGAGAGTCCGGGCTGGATGTGGATCGGGGCTCGGAGAGTGCGGCCGTCAACGGTGATTTCACCGACAAACGCCTGCTCCTTGCCCTGCTGGAAGGTGCCGAATTCCTTGCGGGCGACCTGGATCAGCGAGCCGCCGGGCTCGATGCCAAGCTCCTTGCCGAGACGGGGCGAGACGAGGATGGCATTGTCCCACGAGATCTTGGTGATGGGCTCGGGGCACTCCTGGAGCCAGCCGTTGTTGTTGAAACGGCCATCGTCGGTCTTCGCGTCGGTGATGAAACGGACCTCGAGGGCGTCTTTGGTGACCGCCGAGGGCGCGGTGGCGGAGGCGAGCAGCATGCTCAGGCCGGCGGCGTTCAGGGAAACGTCGACGGACTTGTAGGCCGAACCGGCAAGGAGACCATCGTGCAGGAACTGGCGGAAACCCTTCTCGCCGTCGACACCACCGAGGGCGTTGAGACCGGCGATGGTCTCGTAAACAAGGCTATAGCCATCCGGCTTGGCCTCGCCGAGCACGCGGGCGAGCACCTCGATCTCGGTGACGCCGCCAAATAGCGGCAGAATCATCGGCTGAACCGGCACGATGGTTCCGTCGGCGGTGCGGGCGTCACCCCACGACTCGAGGTAGTGGGCGGAAGCGATGTGAACGCCGGAGGAAGCAGCAGCGGACGTCTCGTCGACATGGTAGCCGAGGCGGACCACTTGGCCGGCCTTCTTCAGGGCGGCGGCGAACTCGAGGTCGGCGGGGGCGTTATAGACGGGATTACCGCCGAGAATGACGAGGGTCTTGACCGCACCGGCCTCAAGGGCCTTGGCGACTTCGGCAATGCCGGCCGAGGCGGGAGCGGGGATGGCGACGAAGTCGACCGTGTTGCCCACGGAGCCGAGGGCGACATTGAGGGCGTAAACGACGGCATGGACCTCGGCGGGGAGATGCGCTCCGGCGACGATCAGGCTCTTGCCCTTGTGGGCGAGGAGATCGGCGGCGCAGGCGGCGAGCCACTTTTCCTGGTCTTTGAACTGAAGACCGGCGGTGAGCTTCTCAAGCTGCTTGGAGCCGGTAACAGCGCCATGAAGGGCGGCGGCGAAGGCGAGCAGGTGGCTGCTGGCGAGGCGAAGGCGGTGATCCGCCATCGAGCCGGTCAGGGTGAAAGTGCTCTCGACCGCATAAAGACGGTTGAGGTCGGCGTCCTTGGTCAACGCCTTGCGGCCCTTGGCGAAGTCGCGGGTATAGCCGATGGAGCCGGACTCGGAGGCGAAGAAGTCGGCGTCGAGGGAGACGATGCGCTTGGCTTGGGCGAAGCGGTAGAGGGGCTTCACATCGCGGGCGAAAGCAGCCTTGGCTGCGGCCACGGGAACTTCGTCGAGGACGGCGTCATATTCCGCCCAGACGGCGGCGGGTAACTCGCGCTTGAGCTTGGCTACCAGACGCTCGCGGGTGGGCGAGCCGGAGGACTCGGCGAGAAACACCAGGCCTGCGCCCTTGGAGGCGCGGGCCTCAGAGCCGATAGCGGCGAGCAGATCGTTGATCTGCGCGGCGGTGGCGGCCGAACCCTTGATGGTCGAAGTCGTGGAGCGATCCGGATCGTAGAGATCGAGAACCGAAGCCTGGGCGTAGGCGTTGGTGGCGCCACCATAAGGAGCGAAGGTGGGATTGCCCTCGATCTTGGTCGGACGCCCCTGGTGCGTCTCGGCCAAAACCGGAATAGCGTTACGACGGATCGGAAACGCCGAGGCGTAGTAAAGCGGGAGGCCGGGGATGATGTTCTCAACGGACTTGCCGTAGGCGAGGATGTGCGACTCGGGGCGGCGGCAGCCGGCGGCCAGACCCACGCCGCCGAGGGCGAAGGAGGCGGCCATGAGTTTGAAGAAACGGCGACGATCGACGCCGTTCAGGTTGTCGGCGCCTTCGGGGAACTCGCGGGCCATCTGCTCCTGGAAACCGGGGGTTTCGGCGAGTTCATCAAGGCTGCGCCAGTAGCGGGGGCCGGTGGGGGCCTCGTTCTGTTCGGGCGCGGAATGGTCAAATTTGCGTTTCATCTGCGTCGTGTCAGTCGATCAGCGGTGGCAGCCGGAGCAGCTTTGGGGAGGTTGGACGTTCCAGTCGTGGACGAATTTCTTGCCCTGCTCGAGCTGGGCCTCGGCGCCGCCGGGGTGCTTCCAATCGAGATTGGTGACGAGCTTGGGGTCGCGGAGGACCTTCTCGGGAGCACGATGGCACTCGAGACACCAGCTCATTGAGAGGGGCTTGGAGTGATGAACGACTTCCATCTCGTTGATCTTGCCATGGCACTCGACGCAAGACACGCCGCGGGCAACGTGGACGGAGTGGTTGAAGTAGACGTAGTCGGGGGCTTGGTGGATTTTCACCCACGGCACCGGATCACCGGAAGCGTAGCTGGCGCGCACGGGGGCGAGCAGCGGGCTGTCGGTCTTGATCTGGTTGTGGCAGTTCATGCACGTCTGGGCGGTCGGCACGTTGGAGTGGCCGGACTTCTCGACGTTGCTGTGGCAGTAGCGGCAATCGAGGCCGAGCTGACCGGCGTGCAGCGCATGGCTGAACGGGACGGGTTGCTGGGGCGCGTAGCCAACGCGGGTGTATTTGGGCGTCGCGTAATAAGTGACGCCGGCAAGGACGACGCCGACCGTGAGCCCGATGAAAATCAGGATCTGCAGCGGCAGCTTGTTGACCGACTTGGGAAACAGGTTGGACATAGGCCGGAAAAGGGACGGCTCCGAACGCGTGAGGCGTGGGGCGGCGGTTAGAGTGAATCGGCCGAACGGGCCACGGAGCGCTCGTCAGCCTTGATCGCGAAGGGGCGATCGGAGGAACTGGAGGCATCGGTAGCCGTTGTGGAGGAGCCGGGCGCGGATTTCGCAGCCAGACGGGTGCCGCCTAGCAGGCCGAGGCCCGCCAGGCCGGCGAGGGCCTTGGCGAAAAAGGTCTTTCGCGTGTGATGGTTGCTCACGTTTGGTCGAATTTGGTTAAAGTCGGCGCGCACCACAGAGGTCGGTTATTCCAAAGTAAAACAAAAACTCCAAAGAGACTGACGAGTTCCGGGAGAATAGAAGTTGGACAAGACGTGCGCGGAGGGGCGCTTATCCTCCCGACACGGCGCTCCGGGAGGTTCCGGCAACGAGGTCTGCGGCCTTGGCTCCCATGGCTGGACCGATGGCTATTCGATTGTCGAGATGGTCGCGGATGACGTTCACCAAGGCGCTGCCCACCACCACGCCGTCGGCGTGGCGGGCCACTTCGGAAACGTGCTCGCGCTTGCCGATGCCAAAGCCACCACAACCGGCAGGGCGGTGTGGCGCTTGATCGCGGCGACCGCCTCGGGGATGCCGCCAGCCACGGCATCGCGCACGCCCGTCACCCCTTCGCGTGAGACGTAATAGATGAAGCCTGTCGCCGCCGCGGCGATCTTCGGCAAGCGTTCGGGCGGCGTGGTGGGGGCGACGATAAAGACCGACTTCAGGCCCTCCCGGTCGCAGGCGGCGGCGACATCGGCCGACTCCTCGGGCGGCAGATCCAGCACGAGCATTCCGTCCAGGCCCGCTGCTTTGGCGTCGCGCACGTAGACGTCGGTGCCATTGGAGAAGACGAGGTTATAGTAGGTGTAGAACACCAGCGGCGTCTCGGGGAACTCGGCGCGAAGGGCGTGCACCAGATCATTTACCCGCGCCATAGTCATGCCGCCGTCGAGGGCGCGCTGGGCGGCAAGCTGATTGGTCAAACCGTCCGCCAAGGGGTCGGAGAACGGCACGCCGAGCTCCAGGATATCGACGCCGTTGCGCAGCAGGGCGCGGCAGGCATCCAGAGAAGTGGCGAAGTCGGGATCGCCCGCGCATAGGTAGGCGACAAAAACGGCGCGATTTTGGGCCCGGGCTCGGGCGAAGGCGTTGGCGATGCGATCCATGGTGCGGAGCGGGATGGGAAAACGAATCCGCGCATCGACTCGAAAACCCGGGCCGCACGCAACGGGTTTTTCCCCGGCCGCTCCAAAAGCTCGCCAGCCGTGGTCATCGCGCTTGGTCTGGCGCCAGCATGCTAGCCTGCCGTTCGCTGGACGTCCTGCCCCGCCCGGGCGCGGCGCCTCTCATCCGCTCCGCCGACGCCGACTTCGCGCCCGGCCGTCTCCACGCCCTGATCGGCCCCTCCGGCTGCGGCAAGACCACCCTGCTCAAGGGCCTTCTCGGCATCCTGCCGACGCGCGGCGAGATCCTGCTGCGCGGCGCGCCCGCGGCCGGCCGGGAGGCCCTGCTGCGCGAGTTGGCCTTCGCGCCCCAGTTCAGCATCGCCCATGGCAAGCTCACCGTGGCGGAAGCGCTAGCGGCGGCGCTTCGTCTGTATCGGGAAAACCACGACACGGCCGCCGTGGAAGCGCGCCTCCCCGCCCTGCTGGGGCTGGTGGGCCTGGCTGAGCGCGCCGACACCACGGTGGAAAAACTCTCGGGCGGCCAGCTGCGCCGCCTCGGCCTGGCGCTTGAGCTGGCCACCGAGCCGGCCTGCCTGCTTTGCGACGAGGTCACCAGCGGGCTCGACCCGCGCAGCGAGGATCAGATCCTCGCCGTCCTGCAGCGCCTCGTGGCCGAGCAGGGTCGCACCGTCCTCTGCGTTATTCACAACCTCGCCAAGCTGGACCAGTTCGAAGTCGTCACGGTTGTCTACGAGGGCGCGGTGGTTTTCCAGGGTTCGCTCCCCGGCCTGCTCGAGCACTTCGGCATCGCCGACGCGCTTACGCTCTACGACCGGTTGGCCGAGCGTCCCGTCGAGGACTGGCTGGCGCGGCGCCCCGCGTCCGCAGCCCCCGCGCCCGCCTCAGCCTATCCAGCCCCCCACCCTTTGCCCCGGCCCGGCGCGCTTTCCCAGCTCGCCACGCTGCTCGCGCGCCGCTGGCGGCTTTTCACCCGGGACCGCGGCACCCTGGCCCTTACCGCCGCGATCACGTTCGGCTTTCCCTGCCTTGTGGTGATTTTCGCCTTGGGCGGCCTGCCGCAGTTGCGAGGCCTCGAGCTCCAGCCCACCGGCGGCATCCTCGAGTCGCTGCAGGCGCGCGCCGAGTTCCGACGCGACGCGGCCGACACCGCCACGCTCGTCTCCGGCCTTATTCTATTTCAGGTCATCCTGCTCTGCCTGATGGGCAGCAACAACGGCGCCCGCGAGATCGCCGCCGAGCGCGCTCTTTATGAAAAGGAGCGCATGGCCGGCCTGCGTCCGACCGCCTATGCGGGCGCGAAGCTGCTCTGGGTCGCCCTGCTCGGCGCGGCCCAAGGCGCGTGGATGACCGCCTTCGTAAAGCTGCTGTGCGCGTTCCCGGGGGCCTGGCTGCCCCAGCTCGCCGTGCTCTCCGCGGTCGGCGCCTCCATGAGCGTGGTAAGCCTCGGCCTCTCCGCGCTACTCACCTCTCCAGAACGCGCGTCACTGCTCTCCATCTATCTCGTCGGTTTCCAGCTGCCGCTCTCCGGCGTGGTGCTGGCCCTGCCCGCCGCGCTGGTGTGGGCGGTGCGCCCCTTCATCGCCACCTACTGGGGCTGGTCGGGCTACCTCACCGCGATGCGCGACTCGCGCTTTTACGACGCAGTCGCCCTGCTCGACCCGGGCTGGCTCGCCGCGGCGCCGGTGGCGCTGGCCGTGCTCGGCGCCCACGCGGCGCTCGGAACCGCGCTGGTCTTCCACGGAGTGCGCGGGCAGCGCTGGCCCTGAGAGGGGAAACTTCAACCGCGGCCGCGCAGCCGCCGCTCCAGCGCGGCGAGGCCTTCCTGCATGTCGGCGAGACGGGCGCGCAGCGCCGCCACGTCGTCGCCCACGCTGGAACGTCCCGTCTCGGACACATTGCGCTCGCGCTCCTCGTCGGCCATCTCCTGCCGCGCCTCGTCCATGCCGTTCACGATCACACCGATGAAGAGATTCAGGATGATCATCGTGCCGACCAGGATGAAGCTCAGAAAATACGTCACCGGCACGAGGCGCCCCGGATAGGCGGCGAACTGCGCGTGCATCAGATCGGTCCACCCTTCCATGGTGACCACTTGGAACAGGGTCAGCGCCGCGCGACCCAGCGTCGCGAAATGCTCCGGATCGCCCGCGGCGAACAGCGCCACGCCCGCCACCGCATACACGTAGAACAACAGGCTGAGCAACAGCGCCACGTAGCTCATGGAGGGCACGCTTTTGATCAGCGCCCCCACCAGCAGCTGCAGGCGCGGCACCGCCGTAACAAGCCGCAGCACGCGCAGCACCCGCACCAGCCGCAGCACCGCAGCGAACTCGGTGTGAAAAGGCAGCAGGCACACGCCGACGATCACCGCGTCGAACACGTTCCACGGATCGGCCAGGAATCGCCACGGGCGCCGTCCATGCGCCGCGATCCGCAGGGCCAGCTCGACCGTGAACAATCCCAGCACCACGCGATCCAGCACGTGAAAAAAATCCCCGTGCGCCGCCATCCACGGCCGGTGCGTCTCCGCGCCGACAAGCAGTCCGGCAAAGATGATCAGCCCGATCACCGCGCGCTGAAAAACGGGCGCGGACGTGACGCGCGCGCACCAACCGGAGAAGCCGACGGCCTCGCCGCCCGGCGTCTCTTTTTCGCCGGAGCCTCGTTTGCCCTTTGAATTTCGCATGGCGGGAAGCCATGCGGCCGGGCCCGGCTGTCAATCCCGCCCGGCGCCCGATCGACACCGCGGCTTTGCGGTTGCCGCGCACCGCGCGACGCGCGAGCCTCTTCCCAGCTTATGCGCCGCCCCTCCCCGCCCGCTTGGTTCCGGCCCCTCTTTGTCCTCTTCCTCGCCGCCCTCGCGCTCACCGGCCCCGGCTGCGCCCGGCAGTCGAACGAACCTTTCCCCGTCGCCGCCTACCTCGACGCGCCCGACAATCTGCAGGGCAACCGCTACAGCCTCGACGCCGAGATCGACGCCCAGCTCCAGTGGCGCGAAGGCGTGGGCCGGCTCCTCGCCGTGCGCCCGCTCGCCGCCGAAGCCGGCTCCCGCCTGCCCGTCTTCATCGCCGATTCGCTCAACGCCAACCTCATGGTCGCCCAGCGCTACCGCTTCGAGCTCACCGTCCGCCACGGCGGCCTGCTCCACGTCACCGCCCTGCGCAAACTCTGACCCGCCCACGTAACGATTCCGACGCGCCGACCGCCTCCTCGCCCCCCCCGCTCCTTGCCCCGCACTCTCATGCGCGCGCCCCCCCAAGCCATACTCGCCGGCACCCACGCCGCCGGCCCCCAGGTCGCCCCGACGCCCCCCGCCGCGGCCCCACCGCCCTCCGCGCCCGCCG
>JBDLWD010000400.1:0-2970 GCA_039804465.1 Verrucomicrobiota bacterium
CGACCGGAACTCCAGAATGTAGCCCTCGTGAAGATTCCACAAAAAGTTATCCTGCACGGCGAACAAAGCCACGCCGCCCAGCTTCACCGCCGCCGGCAGGACTAGCACGGCGAGCACGCACGCTCCCGACACCGCCCAGCCACGCGCTCCGGAGGCGAAAACTCCGCCCCCGACCCGGCGGCACAACCTCGCGAGCAGTTCCGCTCCGCCCAGCCAGGCCAGGGCGTAAAGCGGGTGATTCACTTCCAGCCTCCAGCCAAAATGACTCGGGGCGTATTCGAGCAGATAGAACGCGACGCTTCCCGCCGCCCCTGCCGCCCCCCACCAGCGCCAGAGCTCCGGCGCGGCTTCGGTGTCAGTGTCCTCGGCCAAGCCGCGGCCTCGCCATGCGGCGACCGCCGCGCCCAGGGCGATGCCCGCGAAAGCGGGCACGACTGTCGCCGCGCTCACCCACAGACCGGCGGCGCCAAGGAGGCCCGAGGCGATCATCCACTTGCGCGCCGCGGCCCTCTCCGGCACCGCGCCGCCCGCCACGCCGCATCCGGGCAGGGCCACCCGCCCCGCCCCTGCCGCCATGGCGGCCAAAACCGAGCCAAGCGCGAAACACGTCACCATGCCGTGGTGGTCCGCCTCGCCGGCGCAAAAAAACGCGTCCAACGGCGCCAGCGTAGCCAAAGCCAGCGCGATAAACCCGCCCACCGCCCCGCCCCAACGCCGGGCCGTCGCCCACGCGAAAAGCAGAACAAAACCCATCAACATAAACGGACCGGCCAGCAACGCGGCCTGCTGCACGCTCGCCTCCGTCCCCATTCCGCTCGCGATATGAATCAACCAGGCCAGACCCGCGAGGATCCAAACCAGGCCCGAGCTCCAGTGAACCTCCCGGCCCAGCGGCGCGTTGTCGCGCTCGGTCGTGCGCACCCGCCAGTCGCCCGCCCGCAGCATGGCCTCGGTATGCATTATCCACCAGTTGGAGTCGACGGACGAGATGGGCAGCACCACTTCGCGCGGATGCACGCCGGGGATGTTTTTCAGCTCGGCGGGCATAGTCGATTTCGCCGCCGCGAAACGATAATACTCGATCCGATTTACGGCCTGCGCGGAGAGAAAACCCAGCGCAAGCAGCACACCCAGGATCAGAAAAAGCCGGTCGTAACGAAAGGGACGGGACATGGGATTTGGTCGAAAAACGGAAGCATTGAAGGCTGCGGCGACCCGACCGAACCTCCATCCCAAAATCTCCGCCTGGGCTGGAGCCGGTTCGCCGTGAGATCTTGTTGGACGCAAAGCCACCGGCTTGTTTGCACAATAAACGGACACTTCTCGCCCGGCGCCCCCGCCGGCTTATAGTCCTCCAAATTTAGTCCATGAAAACCCGCCCTCTCTCCTTTCCCCGCAACTTCCTTTGGGGCTTTGCCGCCGCCGCCCCCCAGATCGAGGGCGCCGCGTTCCTCGACGGAAAAGGCCCCTCGGTCTGGGATGATTTCGCCCGCCAGCCCGGCCGGGTGAAGAACGGCGACAATCTGGACGTGGCCTGCGATCACTACCATCGCTTCCGCGAGGACTTTCGCCTCATGCGCGAGCTGGGCGCCAAACACTACCGCCTCTCGATCGCGTGGCCGCGCATCTACCCCGACGGCGACGGAGCGCTGAACCAAAAAGGCCTCGATTTCTACCATCGCCTCTTCGACGGCATGGAGGAACAGGGACTCACCCCATGGGTGACGCTTTTCCACTGGGATCTGCCGCAAACCCTGGAGACCCGCTTCGGCGGATGGCGTGACCGCCGCGTCGCCGACGCCTTTTCCCGCTACGCCGACACCGTCGTGCGCGCCTTCGCCCCTCGGGTGAAAAATTGGATCACCCTCAACGAAATCTTCTGCTTCACGCAGCTCGGCTACGGCACCGGCAGCAAAGCCCCGGGTCTTCGACTCGATACCGGAACCGTCAACCAGACTTTTCACAACGCCCTCCTATGCCACGGCGCGGCCGTCCGTGCGGTGCGCGAACACGGCGGCCGTGGCGCCCGCGTCGGCCTCACCGACAATCCCATCGTCTCCATCCCAGTCACCGAGACCGAGCCCGATATAGCCGCCGCGCGCACCCAGTTCCGTCGCGACAACTGGCGCGTGCTCGACGCCGTATGCCGCGGCGCCTACGACCCCGCCTACCTCCGCGCCGCGGGCAAGGACCGGCCCGTCGTGCGCAAGGGCGATTTCGACCTGATTTCGCTGCCGACCGACTTCCTGGGGCTCAATCTCTACACCGGAAACTTTATCCGCGCCGGACGTCGCGGCGCGCCCGAGCGACTCGAACACCCCGCATCGTTCCCCGAAGCCAACACCACTTGGCTGAAGATCACCCCCCAGACACTCTACTGGGGCCCGCGCTTTTCCGCCGAGCTGGCCGGCCCGAAGAAGCCGATATACATCACCGAAAACGGCTGCGGCTACCGCGAGACCCCCCTGCCCTCCGGCGAAGTGCAGGACCTGCACCGCCGCGACCTTCTGCGCAACTATCTGGGTGAACTCCGACGCGCCATCGGCGACGGAGTGCCGGTGAAGGGCTATTTCCTCTGGTCGTTCATGGACAACTACGAGTGGGAAGACGGCTACGACATGCGCTTCGGCGTCGTTCACTGCGATTTCCGCACCCTCAAACGCACCCCCAAGCTCAGCGCCCGCTGGTTCTCGGAAGTCATGGCGCGAAACGCCCTCGTGTGAGCCGGTCCGAGGCGTCGGCGGACCGGCAAACGTTTTTTTCGGCATAAATTTATACGCCAAAGCAAAAACCGAATCGCCGCCGCGCCCCTGACTTCTTTTTCTGCGCATTTCCCCCCTGCGCATGAAAACTCCCCACCTGTTCCGCCCCGCCCTGCTAGTCGCCGCCTGCGCCCTTCTGGTCGCCTGCGGCAAAAACACCGACACCGCCGCGCCCGCCGCCCCGGACGCACCCAAGCAGATCCGCATC
>JBDLWD010000401.1:0-5448 GCA_039804465.1 Verrucomicrobiota bacterium
GCCTGGCCGTCCCAGCGCGACAAGCGTTACCAGCTCGAATCGAGCGCCGATCTGGTCAACTGGACCCCGGTGCGCGCAGTCGTGGGCGACGGGGCGAACCGGCTCGAGGGCGTCGATGCCGCCGGCCCCCGCACCTTTGTCTGCTTGCGCGTGGACGACCTCGACACGGACGGCGACGGTCTCGCCGATTGGGAGGAGCGCGAGGCGGGTTTCGATCCGCTGCGTATCTTCAGCGAGGGTTTGGGCAGCAATCCGACCACGCCCACGACCGCCAATCCCCGCATCACCGATCTCGACCGCGCGCGCACGCTGCTCGCCGCCACGACCCAGACTGTCACCGTCGCAGCGGTCGACCCCGCTATGGCGGAAAACTGGCCCGATCCCGGTGTCGTCGTGGTGCGACGCAGTGGCCGTCTCGATCCGCTCACCGTCCGGCTCGCGCTCGGCGGCACCGCCACCGCCGGCTCCGACTATGCCTCGCAGGCATTCCCTTACATCACCATTCCCTTCGGTGCAGACGAGGCGTATTTCTCGCTCGTTCCGCTCGCCGACTCCGTCATCGAGCCCCAGGAGACGATCACCGTCACCCTCCTGCCCGGCACCGGCTATACTTCGGGGACGGCGACTTCGGCCACCCTTCGTATCGCCGACGCCTCCGACGGCCGGCCCTCGGAGAAGGCCGCCGCGCGTTTTCTCGCCCAGGCCACTTTCGGCCCCGCGCCTGCCGAGACCGCTCGGGTGCGCGACCTCGGCTTCTCCGGATGGCTCGACGCCCAGTTCGCGCGTCCGGTCAACCTGCACCTGCCCATCGTGCTAGCCTGGCAGACCGAGCTGGGCGGCGTAACCAACTCCTCCGTTGTCAGCAGCGAGCACCGCATCGAGGCCTGGTGGCGACAGGCCATGCGCTCCGACGCCGCTTCCGATCCGCTGCGCCAGCGCGTGGCCTTCGCCCTTAGCCAGATCTTCGTCATCTCCGACCGCATGTCGTCCCTCAACGACGACCAGCGCGCCATGACCAGCTACCAGGACACGCTCCTCGCGAACGCCTTCGGCACATACCGCGACTTGATCGAGGCGGTGACGCGCCATCCTTGGATGGGGCTTTATCTCAGCGCGCTGCGCAACCGGAAGGCCAACCCCGCGCTCAACCGCTTCCCCGACGAGAACTACGCCCGCGAGGTCATGCAGCTTTTCTCACTCGGCCTCTGGCTTCTTAACCCCGACGGCTCCCAAAAACTATCCACCGGTGCAGACCTTGATCCCGACGGGCAACTGGTGCCGGCCGGCCAGCCCATCCCCTCCTATGGCGAGGATCAGATCGGCGTGCTGGCGCGCGTCTTCACCGGACTGAGCTACTCCGTCCGCTTCACCTCTTCGACCAATCTTACCGAGATCCGGACCACGCGCTTCAGCGACAGCTACAACCTGCCTTGGCGTCCCTTGCGCATGTGGGATGTCGAGCACGACGTGGCCGCCAAGTCGCTTTTCATGCCCGGCCACGGCACCCTGAACCTGCCCGCCCGCGTGGCCAGCTCGCCTGACACCGGCGCGGCCGGCGACGCGGACCTGGATGCGGCGCTCGATTTTCTCGCCGCCCATCCGAACATCGGCCCCTTCATCGGTCGCCACCTCATCCAGCGCCTCGTCACCTCCAATCCCACCCCCGCCTACGTGGCGCGCGTCTCGGCGGTGTTCGCCAACAACGGCGCCGGCGTGCGCGGCGATTTGCGTGCGGTGCTACGTGCCATCCTGATGGATCCCGAGGCCCGCGATGCCGCCCGCATCGCCTCGCCCGGGCACGGCCTTGTGCGCGAGCCCTACACCCGCTACGTCGCCCTCGCCCGCGCCCTCGGCGCCGCGCCCGGCCCTGCCGGCGGAGGTCGTTACCGGGGCTTCAGCGGGGTGGATTCGGATTTTCTCCAGCGCCCGCTCAGCGCCCCGAGCGTGTTCAATTTCTACTCCCCCTTCCATCAGCCGCCCGGCCCCGCCGGCGATTCCGGCCTCGTCGCGCCCGAGCTCCAGATTGTCAACAGCGTGACCGCCATCACCGGCCCCAACCGCTTCTCAACCGCGCTCTCAGTCACCAGTTCCTCCTCACTCTCCCGCTTCAACACCACCAGCTATTCCGACGACGTCGCCACCGTCGGCGTCGACGAGTCGGAATACAACACCCGCGCCGACGAGGCGACCTGGCTCCCGCTCGCCTACGGCGACCCCGAAGCGCTCGTGGCCGCCCTCGACCGGGCCCTGTGCGCGGGCGCCATGACGCCCCCCACCTTCCGCTCGATCACGCGCGCCCTACGCCGCCTAGACGATCCCTCTGCCGCCGGCCTCAGCGCGACCACCGCCGAGCAACGCGCGCGCACCCGCCTGCGGGTCGCCGTCCATCTGGTCGCCATCTCCGCCGATGCCGCCGTGCTAAAATAAACCCCACCCCGCCCGCCATGTCCCGCTCCGCCCTCTCCCGTCGCGAATTTCTCGGCCAGGCCAGCTGCGCGGCCGTCGGCTCGCTCGGCCTGCTTTCCACCCTGCTCAACCTGCGCATGGCCAACTCCGCCGCCGCGCAGGGCCTGCCGACCGCCGACCCGAACGACTACCGCGCGCTCGTGTGTCTCTTTTTCGCCGGCGGCATGGATTCCTACAACCTGCTGGTGCCCGCCCCTTCCTCCGGCGCCCCCTACAACACCTACGTGACCACCCGAGGCGGCATTTACGACGCCGTCGCCAACTCCGACGGCCTCGCGCTGCCCTCCGCTTCCGTGCTCGGACTCGCCGCCCATGCGTCCGATCCCTTCGGCTTCGGCGTTCATCCCCGCTGCGCCGACTACTCCGGTTCGCCGGGCATGGCCTCCCTCTACGGCCAGGGCAGCCTGGCCTTCGTCGCCAACGTCGGCACGCTCGCCGAGCGCGTCACCAAGACCACTTACAACAACTCCACCGCCCGCCGGCCGCGCGGCCTTTATTCCCATGCCGATCAAGTGCAGCAGTGGCACACCTCCGTCGCCACCGAGGCGCGCACCATCGGCTGGGCCGGTCGAGCCGCCGACCTGCTCCACGCTGGCAACCAGGACGCGCGCGTCTCCATGAGCATTTCGCTCGCGGGCAACAACACTTGGCAGACCGGCCGCGCGGTGTTTAACTACAATATCTCCACCAGCGGCAGTTCCCTGCCCAGCGACTACGCCTCGCCCCTCGCCACCCCGGTCGTCGGCACGAACAGCCGCTCCGCCATCCGCACCGCGGCCATCGACAACCAGCTCCAGCAGGAATACCAAAACCTGCTCGACCGCACCTTCGCGCAGAATTTCCGCGACTCGATCGACGCCAGCGCCGCCTTCAAAGACGTCTTCGACGCGACCACGCTCACAACCCTCTTCCCCGGCGACGCTGCCTACCCCTATCCCGCCGGCTACACTGCCAGCACAGACCCCGCGCGCACCCTCGGCCAGCAGTTCAAGGCCATCCTCCGCACCATCAAGGTCCGACAGGATCTGGGCCTGTGTCGCCAGACCTTTTTCCTCAACTACGGCGGCTGGGACCACCACGACGAGGTGATCGCGAGCATGGACCGCATGGTCGATGTGGTTAACCGCTGTCTCGCCGCCTACTGGCAGGGCCTCGGCGAGATCGGCCTGCGCGAAAAGGTGACGCTCTACAGCGCGTCCGATTTTGCCCGCACGCTCACCTCCAACGGCGCCGGCTCCGACCACGCCTGGGGCGGCAACGCCTTCGTGCTGGGCGGCGCGGTCAACGGAGGCCGCGTCTACGGCTCCTATCCCGATCTCGCGCTCAATGGCCCCTCCATCGTGACCTCGCGCGGTGTCACCCTGCCCGCCGTGTCGGTCGACGAGTATTTCGCCGAGCTCGCCCTCTGGCTCGGCGTTTCGCCCGGCCAGCTCGACAGCGTGCTTCCGCGTATCCGATCCTTCTATACGCCAGGCGCGGCGGGTCCGCTCGGTCTGATGCGCGCCTGAGCCCGGCGCCCGCGCCGGCCATTGCCCAAGCCTGTTTCCAACCCGCGATGCCGCCCGCCGCCCCTCGTCGTCCGCTGTTCGAGGCCCTCGTCTTTGGAGGCGCGCTGCTTACGGTCGTCGCCCTCGCGGTTTGGTGGCGTGTGGGCGCTTCGCGCGCGCGCCCCGCGTCCGGCCCGCCGGTTGTGGATTTACCCCATGCTTTCGCCCCCGGAGAGCCGCCGCGTTTGCTGGAGCCTCCGGTCGACGCCGGATCGCGACCGCCGCTGGCCAGGGAACGCCTGCTCGCGGCCGATGGTTCGCCACGCGAAGACCTCGATGCGCTGACGGACTTGGTGAAAGGTTATCTCCAAGCCGGTCTCGGCGACACCGCTCGCCCGCTCGGCTTCAACGAGGATCTCGCCGTGGCGCTGACCGACGTCGCGGTGCTGGGCGAGTCGGCTCTGCCGCCGGATCATCCCGCGCTCCGCGCTGGCCGTGTGATCGACCGCTGGGGCACGCCCTGGCAGGTGCACCCCGTGGCATCGGGCGTTGTCGAGTTGCGCAGCGCCGGCCCGGATCGCAGGCTCTACACGCCGGACGATATTGGGCCTGTGTCTTTTTGATTTAGGTATTTCGTAATCTAGACTTTACAAATAATTTGCCTTATGTCTACGTTTATTGCGTCAACATTTCACCTATGAAATCCCTCGTTGTTTCGCTCCTCGCTCTAATGGTTCCGGCCGCAACCTTCGCCATCACCCCTGGCACTTCCGCCAGCGTCACGCTCGCCCTCACCGCCTCCATTCAGTCCGGCGGCTTTAAAGTTACCGATCCGAACACTAACGAAGTTATCTACGAGGAGGTAAAATACACCTCAAAGGAAAGCGCTAATGGTGACGTCGTCTCCGAAACCACCGAACGCAAGTCTGTCATCACAGCCGTGCGTTACGGGAACGCTCAAATCCTGTCTGACCTAAACGAGCAGGGCCTGCTAGACGGCACCATCACGGGATGGAGCATCGTCAATATCGCAATCGCCAGCGACGATGAATCAGGTGATGACTCCGCGACTGGCCCCGCCCTTTACGCGGTCAAGAAAAGTCAAGTGCCGGTGGCCATCGAGATCAGCCTCGGCGAGGTTGCTTGGGCCGAGGCCTCGACTTCGAAATATACCATAGACTATGTGACGGATAAGGAGACCTTCATCGCCAGTGGCAGCGACAAGGGCGTCGTATCTCTCGGGCTCGCTGATTTCTTCGTCCAGGGCGTTGTGACTGGCACCTCCAAATACGTTTCCGGTTCCTTGGGTAAGGGCCAGGATGCCGTCTCCTATGAGACCTATTTGGATGGAGCGCTCAAGGTTGCCGCCTTCAGCGGCACCTACTCCCTGATCTATGTTGCCGAGGGCTCCCTCTCCCTTTCGCCTGCCAAGGTCGTCGACCTTGAGGCCTTGGGTTTTGCCCCTGCTTACTAACCGATTCTTTCTGTTTTTCTA
>JBDLWD010000402.1:0-2988 GCA_039804465.1 Verrucomicrobiota bacterium
CCGACGAGGCCCACGCCGTGCTTTTCAACGCCGTGGAGCGCCAGCGCGCGCTGGTCCGCGCCTCGCCGCGCGGCGACTACACGCCGCATTTGAACCTCGAGCGGTTGCAGGGCGATCTGGACACCTTGGAAGCCCAGCGGGACACGCCGCGGATCGAGGCCCTTCAAAAGGATGGCGACGATGCGCGCGACGACATGCGCCTCGAGGAGGCGGCCAAGGCCTACCGCGAGGCCCTCGACCTGCAAACCCGGATCAACGGCAGCGCCGCCGCGGGGCGTTTCAAAAACTTCGTGCGCGTGACCACGCTGGAGCAGTCGCTGAACGCGCTCGCCGTCCTCCCCATCGTGCGCGAGAGGGACGCCGCCCTCGTCAAGGCCCGCTCCGCCTACGCCGATGAAAGGTGGGCGGACGCCCTGTCCGGCTACATTTCCGCGCGCGACGCCCAGGACCGTATCAACCGCGAGTTCCCGTCCACGCGTTACGCCAACATCACCGAGTTCGACCGGCTTGAGGCCGAGATCGCCTCGCTCAACGCCGCCGGCATCGCCGCAGAGATCGACCGCAAGGAAAAGCTGGGCGACGCCATGAATCGCGCCGGAGACCACGCCGCGGCGGCCGCCGGCTTCGCCGAGGCGCTGTCCCTCCAACAACAGATAAACGACCGCTTCTCGCGCAGCCGTTTCGTCTCGTCTTCACGCATCGAAGCATTGGAGGTTAAGCTGCAAACGGCGCGATCCCAGCCCATCGCCCTGGAGCTGGCCAAGCTGGATCAAGGCATCGCCGAAGACCTTCGCCGCCGCCGGGTCGTGGTCGCCGATCGCCAACTCCCGCGGGCCATGGAGCTGACCGAGAAGCTCGCCGCCGAATTTCCCCGCAGCCGCTCGGTGGATGGCGCCCTGCGCATCAAGCTGAACTACCTCATCCTCAAGCGGGCCGACCTGCGTCGCCTCCAGGACGAAGTCTACGCCCGTCTCCTTCCCTTGGTCGGGGCGGACGATCGCATGCTTCTCGCCAGCGAGACGCCCCAGCTTCTTTACCAGGACATCATGAACACCAATCCGAGCCGCAATCCCGGCCGCACCATGCCGGTGGACTCGGTGAGCTGGCTCGACGCGGAGGAGTTTTGCGCCCGCTTGAGCTGGGTTATGGGAACGCCGGTGCGGCTCCCCACCCAGGAGGAGCTGCAAATCGCCCACGGCAAAGGGGGCGGGGATGTGCGCAGCTCCGCCTCAGGAGGGCGTGTGGGGGCGACCGACTCCGGACGTCCCAACGCGAACGGTTACCGCGATCTCGTCGGCAACCTGGCCGAGTGGGTAGTGGCGCCCGCCGGCGATGATCGCGCCCAGGTGGTGGGAGGCAGCTACCTCGACACGCCCGAGGTTGTCCTGAAATTCCCGGTCGAGGCGCGGCCCAAGTCCGACCGGGCGAGGCATATCGGTTTCCGTTTTGTCCTGTTCCCGTCCGCCGACCGCGAGTGAGCGGCGGGGGGACGCGTGTCATGCACCCGCCCCTGGTCCGCGTCCCGATTGGCATTGCCCTGGGGCTTTGGGCCGCCGCGTCGCTCATGTCGGCGAAGGAGGCGGGCACGCGCGCGGAGCCACCGGTGATTCCGGTCGAGTGGCTGCGCGCCTCCCCGGCCGAGGCGCAGGCCGCGGCGATCGAAAAAGGAGCCGAGCGGCACGGCTGGCCTGCAATGGCCGGGGCGCTTCGGTCCGGGGCGCTGGGCGCCTACGATCGCGGCGATTTGGCCAACGCCGAGGCATGGGCGGCGGCCGCGAGTTGGGCGGAGATGTGGGCTTCGACCGAAGCGGATGAGGCGCGGCGCTGGAGCGAGGCGCGCGAGGGCGCGGGTGAGCCGCCCCACGCGGCGTCGACGCCAGGCGCGCCGGAGAGCCGGCTGGCCGCGCGCCTGAGCGAGGCGCAGCGCGTGCTTTTTCTGGCCGACGCGGCGTGGTCGGCCGAGGTTTTCGCGCTGCTCGATCCGCTGGACCGGCGCGGGGAGGTGTTGTCGCTGCTGGGCCGTTTGCAGGCGCGCGATCCGGCGATCTTCGCCGAGTTCAAGGCGCTGGCGCTCGCGGTGGCGGTGGTGCACGACGAGCCGCCGCCGGGCGACTGGCCGCACTGGCAGGTGACGCCGCAGGCGCTGCCTCGCCGGCTCGCCGCGGCCGAGGAGGTCTTTGACCATCTCGCGGGGTTTTCGCGTTCCGGCAAGGCGCTCTGGCGCGCGGACCGGCTCGACGCCGCGGAGCTGCGCTTCGCGGTCGATCTCGCCCTGCCCGCGGAGGAGCGCGTGTGGGCGCTGGAGCGCGCGCGGCGTCCGCTGCCCAGGCTGGCCGAGCTGTATTCGATGATCAAATACCGCCACGATCGGATCGAGGCGGGCGCCTACGTCTGGACCGCGCCGGGCTACCGGCTCGAGGACATCCTGCGACTGGGCGGCATTTGCGTGGACCAGGCATATTTCGCCTCGCAGGCGGGCAAGGCGCACGGCGCGCCCACGCTGCTGTTCTTCGGCGCCGGGCGCGAAGGGCGGCACGCGTGGTTCGGCTACCTCGGCGCCGGGCGTAAGTGGCTCATGGACGCCGGTCGCGACGAATCGCAAAACTATGTGACCGGGGTGGCCCATGATCCGCAGACTTGGACGGAGATTTCCGACCACGAGCTGCAGTTTCTTGGAGAAGGTTTCCGGCGCGAGCAGCCGGCGCGGGAGGCGCGCGCGCACGCCCGCTTCGCGGCTTGGCTGCGCGCCGACGGCCGGACCCGCGAGGCGGAGGCGGCCGCACGCGCGGCGACGCGGCTGGAGCGGCGCACCCTGGCGGCGTGGGACGAGCTGCTGGCTCTGCGCCCAGAGCCGGGCGAGGCGCGGGAGGCGGTGGCGCGGGAGGCGGCGGCCGGGCTGACCCGTTACCCGGATTTGCAGGCGCGTTATCTCGGCGTGGCGGCGGAGAGCCTGCGCGCGCGCGGCGAAACCGCCGAGGCGGACCGCTT
>JBDLWD010000403.1:0-7957 GCA_039804465.1 Verrucomicrobiota bacterium
CCAGCAGCAGGCAGGCCGCGTGGATGCGCGTGCCGTCTTCGGCGAGCAGCCACAGCAACCATGCCGCCTGGGCGATGATGCAGGCCGCCCAGAAGGCCGAGCCGAGCTCGCCCGGGCCCGCCTCTCTCGGATCGGACCCCGCCTCGATCTGTTTAACGCCCAGGAACTTTTCCGCCGCCACAAGCTGCCCGATCTCAAACACGAGGAAAAAGGGCGCGAGAAAAACGATGGGCGCAGGCTCCGACATAAGGGTCAGATTGGAGCCGCGTCGCGCGGCTGTGAACCTAGAAGTGAGAAACGCCCCGCGCGCCGCCGAAGGGCGATTTCACGCCGAGGAGTTGGCGTAGCCCCTGGCCCAGTTCGTGGCGTGCCGGACTGCTGCGGTGTGGTGCCCCCGGCCGGACTCGAACCGGCACGGACTTTCGCCCAAGGGATTTTAAGTCCCGTGTGTCTACCAATTCCACCACGGGGGCGTGGTCGAAGCGTGCCAAGGCTCGCGCCGCGTCCGTGTCCGCGTCAATCGCGACCTGAGGCCGGTTGGGCGCGGGGATTTCAGGTGGGCTTGCTGCTCGGACGCGCGCGGGCTTGAGCGCGGAGGCGGAGCGCGCCAGTCCTCGGGGATGCGCATCGGCATACTCGGCGGCAGTTTCGACCCCGTTCACCACGGCCATCTCGGGGTGGCGCGAGCGGTGGCTGATGCCTTGTCGCTGGAGCGTGTGCTTTTGATGCCGGCCGCGCAGGCTCCCCTGCGCGAAGACGGGGTGCGGGCCGACGGCGCGAGTCGCGCGACGATGATCCGGCTGGCGCTGGCGGAGTTGGCCGAAAAGGAAAAGGAGCGAAGGCTGGAGCTGGACGAGACCGAGCTCCGGCGAGGCGGCGTGAGCTACACGGTGGATACGCTGAGGGCGCTGCGGGCGGCGCGGCCGGAGGACTCGTTCACCTGGATCGTAGGCGCGGACCAGTTGGCGAGACTGGGCGGCTGGCGCGAACCTGCGGAGCTGGCCCGCTTGGCGGACTGGGCGGCCTATGCGCGTCCGGGTTTTGACTGGGAGACTCTGCCCGCGCCGGCGGTTCCCGGCTTGAGGGTGCGCAGGGTGGAATCGGCCGGGGGACTGCTTTGGGACGTGAGCTCAAGCGAGATCCGGTCGCGTCTCAATCGGGGCGAAAGCGTTGCCGGCCTGCTGCCGGACAAGGTGATTGAATACATTCGCGAAAACGGCCTCTATCGCGCCCAGTAAATCGCCCATGCCGACACAAACCGCTCCCGACGCCCAGACGACCGCGCTGCTGCGCAACCTGATATCCGCGCTGGAGGACAAGAAGGCGGAAAACCTAAAATTGCTGCACGTCGGGGGACTTTCCGACATCACCGACTACCTCCTGTTGGCCACCGGCAACAGCGAGCCGCATCTGCGCGCCCTGCGTATCGAGACGGAAAAGGTGCTCGACGCCGCCAAGGTGAAAATCGCCGGCATGGATTCGGGTGGCTTCAATAGCGGATGGACCGTGGTCGATGCCTATCAGATCATGGTGCATTTCTTCACCGCCGAGCAGCGCCAGAACTACGCTCTGGACAAGCTGTGGAAGGACGCGACCGAGGCGGACCTTAAGACTCTCTCGGCGAAGCCGGTCGCCGCGGCCAAGGTGCGCGTGGCGAAGGCCAAGGCGCCGGCTAAAAAAACCGCCGCGAAGAAGCCTGCGTCCAAGGTCGCCAAGGCCCCGAAAGCCGGGACCAAGACCAAGGCAAAGGCCAAGGCGCCCGCATCGAAGAAGCCTGCCGCCAAGCCGGCGCGCAAAAAGAAGGCCTGATGCGGCCCCGCTCCGGGGCTTCGCGTCCCGGAGATCAGAAAGCGTATCCGATGGCGCTGGTGATGCGCTGCGTTTCCCGCGCGGACTCGAGTTTGATGGCGTTGTCCAACTCGAACTCGAAGCGTAGGTTCACCGAAATCTTCTCGGTGACTTTGCCCTGAAGGGTGCCGTTTAGGCGCACCTTGTAGTTTTGCTCGTCGGGATTGGTGGCGACGGTGGTGCCGCGATACGGCAGGTTGAACGCGCGGTCCGAGGGTGAGTATTGGGCGACGGCGTCCTGGATGAAGGTGATGCGGTCGTTCACCTTGAACGTGTAGTCCTGAAATATTTCGGCGTAGGGCGCCGCGCCGTTCGTGCCGGCGTTCCAATCACGGTATTGGGCGGTCGCGCCGCCGCCGACGTTCAAGGTATGGCCGGGCAGGTCGAGCAGACGGTAGCCGAGACCGGCGTTTTGCTCCAGGTTGGTCTCAATCTGGGTGATTTCGTCGGCGTAGTAGGTGGTCTGGGCCTGGGCGAAGGTTCGTTTGGAAAGCTGGTAGCGCCAGCGCAGGGACGCGTCCTGGCGGTCGGCGCTGGGGCGGTTGTTTTGCTCGGCGTAGAGCACGCGGGCGTTGCCGCGGAGCGCATGGCGGCGGACGTTTTTCTCGACCTCGGCGCGGGCGTTGTAGCTGAGCGTGTCGGCGCGCCCGGTTTGTTGGACGGAACCGAGCTCGACCTTGCCCTTCCAGCTTTCCTTGGCGGGGGCGGCCGCCTGGTTCGCGACGGGAGAGACGGGGGCATGCCCGGTGGCCGGCGTTTGTCCCTTGGTCGCTTCGGCGGCAGCTGCGACCGATTTCGCGGGGTGGGGGCCTGGGTTTACTTGCTCGGATGCGCCTGTATTGAGCGCCTCTGGGATCTCCTGGACGGCGGCATCCGTCTCCGCGAGCGTGAGATCACCGAGGATGGGCGAGCGGAAACGGATTTTGCCGTCGGTGCGCCAGATGATCTCGCCTCTCAATCTGTCTCCGTTGGCCAGCTGAAGTTCCACCCGCTGCCCCGGTCGACCGGACTCGGATACAACTTGGGCAATGATGGGGGTATGCCCGGCTAGGAGGGCCAAGCCGATACAGGAAAACAAGAGTCGGACGGATGGCATGAGACGGTGAAAGACAATCATTCGCGGGCGGCGAGCGGGAAAGATATAGATATAAGATTAACTTTTTGTGTTCCTCGCATCTGTTTATGAATAGGGGGAAAATCGCCTTGTCTTTGCGTGTGTCGAAGGCAGACTGAATTTCGTTCCCGATGTTTCATCGGAAGAATATAATAACAAATTAATACACCCGCTAACCTATGAACACTCGCAAGACCCAGGGCTTCACCCTCGTTGAAATCATGATCGTTGTCGTCATCATCGGCCTCCTGGCTGCGATGGCTATTCCCGCGTTCCAGAAGGTTCGCACCGCCTCCCAGGACAAGGCCGTTCTCAACAACGCCCGCCAGCTGGGTGCCGCCGCCGACCAATACTTCCTCGAGTTCGGCACCGCCACCGCCGCGATCACCTCCCTCGTCGGCGCCAACGCCTACATCAAGTCCCTCAGCACCACCGCCAACGAGTCCTACCCGACCGTTTACACCCAGGGCACGCCCATCACGATCAGCGGCATCGCCGGCGCCCGCACGATCACCTACCTCCAGTAATCGTCGCTGTCACCCTGTGGCAGAAACCAAAACCGCTTGCCTCAGGCAGGCGGTTTTTTCGTGTTCCGCCCCAAGCCGATGAAATCGCGGTTTGTCTCCGCGCGGCCGTCCTCCTTTGAGGGGGACGGTTTTTTATGACCAAACGCCTCCTGCTTTTTGTCCTGATCGTGCTGCTCGCCCTGCAGCTCGGCTTCCTTGCCTTTGATCCTGCGCAAGCCGTGGCGTTGGTGAAAAACGGGGGCTACGCGTGGATGCTTGTGCTCCACGTCTGGTTCGTCTGGGCGCTCTGGCGCAGCCTGGCGGAGGAGCGCTCCCGCTGGCGCGAGACCGTGCGCCGCCGCGCCGGCGTCGCGGTTTTCCTTCTGGCTGCCACCGCTCTGCTGCACGTTCAGGAGCGTCACGAATTCAAGATCGTGGCCGACGAGCTGGTGATCGGAAACACCGCGATGCGGATGCATTTCGACCGCTCGGCGTCCGCGGTGCTGCGCGCCTATGACTACGCCGGCAACTACACCGTGCTCAACGACACCGTGGACAAGCGGCCGCTGGCCTTCCCATTTCTCCTCGCGACGGTGCACGACCTTACCGGGTATCGGGTCGGGAATGTCTTTGGGCTGAACGCCGCCATCAGCCTGGGCCTGGTAGCGACCGTCTGGCTGGTCGCGGCCCGGCTGGCCGGCGCCAAGGCGGGCGTGGCGGCCGTGGTGCTCCTCTGCGGCGTGCCGCTGGTCGCTCAAAACGCCACCGGCGCGGGTTTCGAGCTGCACAACTTGTGCATGATTTTCGTCACGCTCTGGCTGGGGCTGCGCTACGCGGAGCGGCCGGAGCACGCGCGTCTGACCGCGTTCGTGCTGGCGGGCGTGATCCTTTGTCAGGTCCGCTACGAATCCGCGCTGTTCGCCCTGCCGGTGGGCGCCAGCGTGCTATGGGTCTGGTGGCGCGAGCGCCGCGCCGACTTCGCTCCGGTGGTGTTCGCCGCCCCTCTGCTGATGCTGCCGGTGCCGCTCCAGCAGAATGTTTTCAAGATCAGCGAGGCCACGTGGCAGTTGAACGATGTCGCGGGCGCCACCACGCCTTTCGGCCTCGGCTATTTTTACGACAACGTCGGTCACGCCTTGAATTTCTTTTTCAGCTTCGACGGCGCCCAGCCCAGCTCGTGGCTGCTCGCCGCGCTCGGCGGCGTGGCGACCGGCTTCGCCCTGCTGCGCGTCTATCGCGAGCATCGCGCCCTGGCCTCGGCCCGTTCGGGCGACGCGGTGGCGGCGATCTTCCTCGCCGGCCTGATGCTGCATGCGCTGGTGATGTTGTGTTACTTCTGGGGCAAGTGGGACGATCCGATCATCCGCCGACTCAGCCTGCCCACCCACGCGTTGTTCATCGTCGCCCTCGCCTTCGTGTGGGGCCGGTTGGTGCGCCACGCCCGCGCCTGGGATGGATTGATCGCGGCGGGCGCGCTCCATGTGGTGTTTTTCGCGCTGCCCGCCTCGGCGCGGCATCCGTTCACCCAGGAGAATTTCGCGGCCGCGACCTGCAACTGGGTCTCGGACTTTGTCCGCGATTCCGTGCCGGGCACGGCGCTGGCGGTGGACGACAACGCCGGTCACGTCTGGTTCTTGCACCGCAAGTCGTGCGTAAGTCCCGAGCGGCTGACTTTCAACTGGGAGGGCTACGTCCGACATTTCGAGCGGCGAAGTTTCTCCGATTTCATCGTCGTCCAGCGCGTCGGGGTGGATCAGGCGACCGGCGAAAAATATGTCTCCGCGAAGGATGATTTTGGCGACGGACTGAGACTCGAGCTCGTCGAGGAGCGGATGTTCGCGCCCTTTTACTTCATGCGCATCAGTCGCGTCGTGGGCGTGGACCGGGACAAATTGCGCGCTTGGGCCGAAGAGCGCGCGAAAGCGCGCGCGGTGGCGGGTTCGCGCGGGTTGAAGGATGCGTTTTCCACCCAAGCGGTGAATCAGGATCTCCTAGCCGACTGGTTCAAGGCCTTGCCTTGATGGCTGATCGCGCCGGTTCGCCCGCGGCGCGTTCCAGCAGCGTGACCATATCGGCGGTCGGCAGATCGATGGCGATGGCGACTTCCTCCGCGTCCAGCCGGTAGACGAGCATGGACGAGTCGATGACGGCATCCGGTCGGCGCAGCCGGAGATACTGGGCGAGGCGGGCGAAGCGCAGCCGCTCATAGACCCAGCGATCATGCTCGGCCGGTGCCCCTTTATGGGCCAACGCCCCGTTCCAAAGTTCCGGATGATCGCGGTAACGCGAGGCCTGATGGCGGAAGGCGTTCTCCTTGTCCTGGGTCCAGGGGCCGTTGACGGGGCTGTAAACGTCCTGAAGCACCGTGGCTCCGAAGCAATAAAGCCCCGGCTCAAGCCTCGCCAGTTCGGGTTGTCGCCAAAACGCCGAAAACACCGCGAACGGCTTGGCGTCCATGCCTTCGTATAAAGGATCGCCCACGCCGAAATACCCCAGATAGACCCGCTCGTCCGGCCGGCGGTTGGCCGCCACCCACTTCGACAAGGCGGGAAGGTCTTGGCCCCAGTCGAGCGAGCTGTCCACCAGGTGCCGCCAACGGTTTTCCGGCGGGCCGGCGAGCGGGTTGAAAGACGCAAGGTAGGAGGGGTATGCGCGCGCGGCGGCCGCAATCTGGCCGGCGACCAGCAGCGCTGCGAACGCCGCGCTCCACCGGCCGGCTGAGCGGCGCGCGAATGCCCCGGCGAGGATGAAAAGCGGCGGGTAGAGCGGCAGGATGTGCCGGTGGCCGATGTTTAGATTGCTGGCCAGCGAGGCGGCGCCGTAGACGAACACCAGCGCGAGCAGGGGCGCGGCAAGGTCGGCCAGACGAGTGGTGACGGCGCGTGTGTCGCCGGAGCCGAGGCGTTTGCGTGCCGCCAGCACCGCCCAAACGATGATTCCGGAAAGGCCCGCCACCGCGGCCAGTTCGGCGAAGGATGATTTGATCAGAAACGCGTAGGGGAAAAACCACCACCAGCCAGTCGAGCTGCTGAGGCCCGCCGCGAAGGCCCCTCGCGCCTCGCTGGCCTGAAGCACGTAGGCGAGACCGTGGGTGTAGGCCTCGGGCAGAACGCGATACTCCTTCAAAAGCGTCAGCACGGCCCGTCGTGGTCCGTCCTGCGGTAGCAATTCATCCCACGGCACGTAAAACTGGTGCGGTGCGGGCAGTCCCGAGGCGCCTGCCTGATAACGAAAACCAAAGGCGGCCCACACCACCAAGCACGCGAGCGCTCCGTGTGCCGCCACCAGCAAGGCGGCCCGTGCGGCCTCGCGGCGTGCCGAGCGTTTGGCCGCCTCGCGCGGCAGCAACCAGTGCGCAACAAGCAGCAAGGCATAGACGCCGGGCAGCAGCAGGACCGAAAACTTGGCGATCGCGGTGAGGCCGGTGAGCGCGAGGCTCAAGGCCAGCCGACCGGATGAAGGCTCGCGAAGCTGCCGCCAAAACGCGCCGGACGCGGCGAGGAGGCAGAAGGCGGCCGCCATGTCCGACGTCACGAGCGGGCCGTGCGCTAGCATGGTCGTCGAGCCCGCGCAGAGCGCGAGCGAGAGCAGGCCGCCCGCGTCGCCCCACAGACGTCGCGACCAGAAAAAAACCAGCAGGCCGGCGGCAACTCCCCAGAGGATCATGGCGCCGCGAGCGGCGGCCAGCATCGCCTCCGGCGTGTTGCCGCTTTCATAGAGAACGCGCTGTCCGACGCGCCAGACGTCGGAGGTCGCCCACTCTTCTGGCGCGTCGGCGGGGTCGAGGCGCGGCGCGAGGGGAAGCAAGGCGAGACCGGCCCAGCGCTGGGGCAGGTTGCCGTTCTCCGGCTGGAGCCGGTAGTCGTTGAATTTCCAATACGCGTAGCCGGCGACTAGGTGGGCGCTTTCGTCGAATGCCGGTCCCTTTACCAGGCTGGCGGTCCAGCCGGTCCACGCGTAGGCCGCGAGCAGGAGCGCGACCAGCGCGGTCAGAAGGGGGCGGCGGAGCGGAAGGGGCATCGTCGAGGCCGAAGGCAAAAGGGCGTGGACAGAGGTTCGCGCGCGGGGGAGCCTCGTCAATCTTCGCCCCACCATGAACGCAGAGGAATACGCCAACCTGGAGCGCGTCGAGGCCGGCCACTGGTATTACGCCGGCAAGCGCGAGATCGCGCGCCGCTGGCTGGAGCGTGTGCGACCGGTGTCGCGGACGGACCGTCTCCTCGATTGCGGCGCGGGCACGGGTCGCTTCGCGCAGGAGATGGAGGGCCTCTGCGCGGTCACCGTCCTCGACGACCACGAGGAGGCTTTGCGCATCCTTCGCTCCAAATTTCCCGTCGAGCGGGTGATCAGTCTCGCCGGCGATCGCGTGCCGCTGCCGGACGGATCGCTGGAATACGTGACCGCGCTGGACGTGCTCGAGCATACGCCGGACGACGCGGCCGTGGTGCGCGGTTTCCATCGCCTGCTGAAGCCGGGCGGCGTGGCCTTG
>JBDLWD010000404.1:0-3610 GCA_039804465.1 Verrucomicrobiota bacterium
CGCCGATCTCCCGCGGCAGTGACGCCAGGCACGCGCCGATCTCGTCGCACGAGAGATAGGCCACTATCACGACGGAAAGAATCGGCTTCATCCCTTGAGCGCCCTTTCCCGATTTGGCGGACACGGTCCGCGTCGGCCGCGAAGACCGTCCCAAGTGCCGAGTGTCAGCGCCTTCAGCTTACGCCAGCGGGCCTCCTCCGAAAGCAGCACACGAACTGTGTTGTAAACAAGGTAGCTAAGATCGAACGCCGCCCAATCCGGTCGCGCGACGGCATGACGCCGCCATAAATGGACGCGATTGCGCGCCATGAAATAGTGCCGCACCGGAGCGTGGTTGGTCGGACGCAGGGTGAAGCCCATGAGCCGCCGTTCCCGCCGATCGCCCAAACGATGAAGCAAAACGGCTCCAGCCGAGACCGCGATGGTCCGCCCCGAGCGCGCCACCCGCAGGCAATGATCGGTGTCCACGTAATCGATGAACAAGGTCTCGTCCGCGCCACCAAGCGCGCGCCATGCGGCGATTTCCACCAGACTTCCCGAGGTGATCGCCATGGTTACATCGGGCAGATCGACCCCTTCGCAGGCCACACGCTGAAAACCGAACGGCAAAGAGGGATGACGACGCGCCCATCGATAAAGACGCGGAGCCGCGCCCAGCTCGACGATTCGCGGCACCACGACCGCCGCGCGCGGATGCGCCACGGCAGTAGCCACCAAGGCGGCGGCAAAGCCGCGCTCCGGACGACTGTCCTGGTCAAAAAGTATCGCGTGCGAAAAACCCAGCTCGGCGGCTCGGGTCACGCCGCGATTTAGCGCGGTCGCGATGCCAAGATTGCGACCGAGCGGCATCACCTGCACGCCGGGCACCGACGCGAGCCGCGCCAGATCCTCGGCCGACGAGCCGTTGTCCACCACAAGGGCCAGCCCGCATTCACCCACGACAGCACGCAGATTATCCGCCACGTCATGCTCCGGATGAAAGCTAACCACGACCGCACAGGCCTTCATACCGCGAGCCTCCCGCGCCACCGTGCGCGCGCACGCCACCGCTGCCAGCGTCGACGCGCAGCGCCAAAACCGGTAGCCTCGGCCCACCGCGTGCGCAGCGTCAGCCAGCCGCGCCCCGCCCATTCAGCGCGCAGCGCGCGTGCCGTCCGGTCATGTTCAACCTCGGCGCTGTTGGCGGCCTCCCCCGCCGGGGGTCGCAGATGGTAGAAGGCCAGGACTCGCGGCTTCACGATCAGGCGAAAATCCCGCGCGGCGCGCGCGTTGAACTCCCAGTCCTCCAGCACCGCCAGATCCTCGCGAAATCCGCCCAGCCGCCCGGCCACGCGCCGGTGCCAGAGCGCGGCATGGATGGTGAAGGGGTTTCCCCGCAAAAGGGCGCGGCCATCGATCTTCTCCAGCCAGGGGTTGAACGGCTCGCGCTCGAGCTCCATCGGCCCATCCGGCCCCATGCGCTCATACACGGCCTCGGTGCGGCAGACCGCGGCTCCGAAATCAGGCGCGCCCGCCAGAGGCGCCGCGTAGGCCAGCAGCTCCTCGAGACAGACCGGCGCCCAGGTGTCGTCCTCGTCGAGAAAGGCGACCCACTCCGTGCGCGCGCGCCGCCCACCCGCGTTGGCCGCGCCGGCGCGGCCCGCCGCCCGCGGCAAGGCGACCGCCTCCAGCATAGCCGGCCCCGCCCCGCCGCATCGCTCCGCCAAATCGAAAAGATCCGGCCCCGTCAGGCCGTCGCCCACGAGCACGAGAGCGACGGGCGGGAAGGTTTGCGCGCGCACCGACGCCAGCGCCCGCGCGAGCATGGCGGGCGAACGGCCGGTCGTGCGCATGATAACCGACACGTCAGCTCTCTCAGCGTCCATGCTCATAGATGGCGCCAGGCCCTGGCGAGCGCGCGCGCCAGACCCCCGGCCTCGCGAAAAAGCCCCGCCGCGAGCCGGCCGCGTTCGCGCCAGACAAGCCGCGCGATCTCGCGCCGCAGCACCGGCGCGCTGTCCGCGCAGGAACTCAGCCCCGTGACATCGAAGCGGGCCATGGGCAAGGAAACCACGTCCACCACCGGCTCGGCCGCCAGCAGTCGCAACCACAGATCGTAGTCCATCGCGATGCTCCAGGCCGCGTCGAAACCACCCGCCGCGCGCAGGGCGTCGCGGCGCGCGATAGCAGCTGGATGCTGCGGCCAGCACCTGAGCCAGAGCCTCTGCCCGCCCAAAGGCGGATGCGGCCTCGCGGCGGGCTCGCCGTCGTGATGCACCGCGCCAAACACCGCAACCGCCGCCGTGCGGCGCAGCCAGGCCTCGAGCCAGGCGGCGTCCAACTCCTCATGGATGGCGTCGCCGCCGTTCAGAAACCAAACCCACTCGCCCCTCGCGCAAGCCAGGCCCTCGTTGTAAGCTGCGGCAATACCGAGGCCGGACTGGGCCGCGGCGCGCACGTCGCCGGGCAGCGAGGCGGGAGGCGCGCCGGCGTGGACGACCACCTGCTCCACGCCCGGCCGCCGACGCCACGACTCCGCGCTGGCCAGGGTCCGCGCCAGCCCGGCGGGATCGCTCTTGGTGACGGTTACAATGGTAAGCCACGGGCTGGGCATGGAAGAACGCGTAGGGATGCTTAGCTTTTGCGCGCGTAAAACACAACCCGGTTGCGCTCCGAACGCCCGATGGCAACGATTCGCGCGAAACCCATGGAACGGAGACGGAGTTCGATCTCCTCCGTCGGCTCGTGCCCCTCGAAAAGCACCTCAGGGAAGCGGGCGAGGTAGCGCCAGAGCCGATCCTTGTCCCGCAGCCAGTAGGACAGGGAAAGCGCGGTGGCTAGATCGCCGTCCCCCAGACCATTCTCCCAGTCGACGTCACGGTCGAAATCCACCCGGGAGAAGTCCACATCCGCGCCGCACAATCTGGCCAGCTCCGCCCCCGCGGAGATCACGGCGTGATTGTGGTCCGCCGCCGCGGCCGATTCCGCGCCCGCCAGGCGGGCAAAAATGGAGAGCAGCCCCAGGTTGCAGCCAAGCTCAACCACCCGCTTGCCGCGAAACGAAACCGCAGACCACAGCATCTCCCATCGCAGGGGCCACGGCCGCTCGCCCGGCAGATGAAACCCGCGAACATCGAGCGAATAGTAGGCCTTGCCGGCGCCCGGGCTGCTAGCGTCGGAGGCGGCGGCCGCCGCCCAGCACCGGGCCATGGCCGCAAGCTCTGAATCATCGCGCATCTCCGCCTGCCGCTCCAGCGAGAGACCGGGCGGCGCGAAAAGCCTGCGCCGGCGCCTCAGCCGATCGCGCACGCGTCCCGGCCATCGCAGCCATCCCCAGCCGGACACCCGGCCGGCCCGGTCCCACAACGTGTATTGCGCCGGCTGGTCCGCGCACGGCAGCCCCACAAAATCCCGCGCCAGGCAACGCAGCGGATGCGCGGCCACGCATTGGTCGAAGTCGAGCATCACGGGCCCGCCAGACGGATCAAAACCGACGTTCGACGGCGTGAGATCGCCGTGCGAGAGCCCGGCTAGGTTCAGGCGGGCCACCCCCTTTGCCAGCCGCAGGAGCTCGCCGGCCGTCTCCTTGAAAGGGCGGACGACGGGGTCGAGGGGCGGCGGCGGCTCGACC
>JBDLWD010000405.1:0-5093 GCA_039804465.1 Verrucomicrobiota bacterium
CGGGCTGCAACTGGCCGGCGTGGCCGGGGCGTGGGGCTTTGGCATTCTGCAGGACAAGACCGGGCCCAAACCCGCGCTCACGCTCTCGCTGCTGCTATGGATCGCGGTCTGCGTGGCGGCCGCCTACTGCACCTCCAAGACTTTTTTCTACGCCATCGGCGCGGCGGCCGGAGTCGCCCTCGGCGCCTTTCAATCGGGAGGCCGGGCGGTGGTGGCGCTCTTCACGCCCGCAGGCAAAGGCGGCGAATACTTCGGCTTCTGGGGCTTCTTCAGCAAGCTGGCGGGGGTGCTCGGCCAGCCCGTCTTTGGCCTGCTCGCCGCCTGGCTCGGCTACCGCGCCGCCATCCTGGCCAACGCGGGATTTTTCTTTCTCGGCCTGCTCGTCCTCCTGCCGCTCTCACTGCGGCCCGGCGCCATCAGCCCGATCCGCGCCGATTGACTGCGGATCCTTGGCGGAGGGCGGATATCAATGGCTACAACCCTTAATACCAAGGTTCGAGAGGAAATAGACTTCTGTGGGTAGGGCGGGACCGCTGGGCCCGCCGCAGTTCACGAAAAACGTCCCTTCGCGCGGACGGCCCGGCGGTCCGTCCCTACCACACAATCCAGCAGCAATCAGCCGTTGGTATAGGAGGGCGAGAGGTGTTTTCCGCGGGATAAGGAGGCCCGGCTGGGCAAAAGAAAAACCCCGGCGTGGCGGCCGGGGTTTTAAGTGGTGGTGCGAGCTGGAGTCGAACCAGCGAACTGCGAGGCAGAATTGATTTACAGTCAACGTCCTTTGGCCACTTGGATATCGCACCAAAAACGGGAGGCGGAACTTCGCGACCCGCGCGTGGGAGTTCAAGGAGTTTTTTGCGGGGATTTTTTCGAGGCTATGCCCGAAACTCACAAGACGCCTGCGCAACGGAAGCTGAAGTAGCCCAGCCCGGCGGGGTCGGCGATGGGGTCGCCCAGGATCACGTGGTCGTGCAGGCGCACGTCCAGGGCGTCGGCAGCGCCCCGCAGTTGGCGGGTGATGGTGGTGTCGGCCGCGCTTGGGCGGGGGTCGCCGCTGGGGTGGTTGTGGGCGAGCACGAAGGCTCCGGCGCCCTCGCGCACGGCCTCGCGCAGCACCTCCGCTGGCCGGACCAGGGTCTGGCGGCTGGTGCCGGAGGTGAGCTCGGCGCAGCGCAGCACCCGGTTGCGGGTGTTGAGCGAGATCACCCAGCATTTTTCCACATCGAGGCCAAGGGCGCGGGGGCGGAGGTAGTCGTAGATGTCGTCGGGAGTGTGGAGCTCGGGCGCGAGCTGGCGTTCGGCGCCCAGGACGCGGCGGGTCACCTCCATGACGGTGCAGAGCTGAAGCGCCTTCACCCGACCTATGCCTTTCAGGCGGCGAAAATCCGCGTCGCGCCAGCGGGCGAGGGCGTGGAGCGAGCCGGCCTCGGCGAGCAGGCGTGAGGCGAGGCTCATCACGTCGTGGCCGCGGGTTCCGCTGCGCAAGAGGAGGGCGAGCAGCTCGGTGTCGGCCAGCGAGCCGACGCCGTGGGCGAGGGCGCGTTCCTGGGGGCGTTCGCCTTCGGCCAGGGCGAGCAGGCGGTTGGGCTGGGTGGGCTGAAAGGGCGTGGGATCTTCGCTCATGGCGATCGTTCCGGCCGTGAAACAGAGGCAGGTTGCGGGAGTCTAGTGGCGGCGCGCGTTCTTTAAACAAAAACGCCGCCCGGCAAAGGGCGGCGCGCGGGGCGGGTCAGGCGTGGGTGACTCCGGCTTCCTGGTAGACGCCGAGGTGCCGGTAGCGTTCGTAGCGCGAGTCGAGCAGCTTGGGGGCGTTGAGGGCGCGGAGGTCGTTCAGGTGTTTTTGGATCGAATACTTGAGCGTTGCCGCGGCCTGGGCGGGGTCGTTGTGGGCGCCGCCAAAAGGCTCGGGGATGACCTCGTCGACCACGCCGAGTTTTTCGAGCACGTCGGCGTTGAGTTTCAGCGCCTCGGCGGCCTTGGACGCGGCGGATGGGTCTTTCCAGAGGATGGCGGCGCAGCCTTCGGGCGAGATGACCGAATAGTAACTGTTGTCGAAGATGAGCACGCGATCGGTGACGCCGATGCCGAGGGCGCCGCCGGAGCCGCCTTCGCCGACGACCACGGAGATGGTGGGCACGCCGAGCAGAGCCATCTCGCGCAGATTGACCGCGATGGCCTCGGATACGTGGCGTTCCTCGGAGCCGAGGCCGGGGTAGGCGCCGGGGGTGTCGATGAAGGTGAGGACGGGCAGGCCGAATTTCTCGGCGAGCTTCATGAGGCGCAGGGCTTTGCGATAACCTTCGGGCTGGGGCATGCCGAAGTTGCGGGCGATCTTTTCCTTGGTGTCGCGGCCCTTTTGCTGCGCGATGATCATGACGGGTTGGCCGTCAAAAAAGGCGGTGCCGCCCACAAGGGCGCGATCGTCGCCGAACTGGCGGTCGCCGTGAAGCTCCTCGAAACCGGTGCACATCAAGGCCACATAATCGAGGGCGTAGGGGCGCTTCGGATGACGGGCGATCTGGACGCGTTGCCACGGGGTGAGGCCTGAGTAGATCTCGCGCTGGGTGGCGGAGATTTTTTTCTCGATGGCGGAGATCTCTTTGCCGAGATCCAAGTTGTTCTCGAGTGATTGCTTGCGGAGCTGCTCAAGCTGCGCGCTGAGATCGCGCAAAGGTTTCTCGAACTCGAGCGTGTAGGTGGTGGCTTCCATGAAAGTGGGCTGGGAGAACTTTCAACGCTGGGGAGGCGCTCGGGCCCTGTCAACGGGCCGTAGACGGGGGTGGTTTCGGTAAATAGACCGCTGTTGTGAGTTTCCTCCGGCGGCTCGTTTCACGTTCCATGTGTCTCGTCGCCTCCTGGATTTCTATACCCGGATTTGCGCTTGCAGCGGAAGGCCGGGACCGTTGCCATCTTTCCTTTTAACCAATTCCCACCATGCAAGAACTCGTCACCCTTGAGTGCACCGAAGCCAAAAAAGAGGGCAAGCCCACTTCCCGCTACCTGACCTTCCGTAACAAGAAGACCGTCACCGAGCGCATCGAGAAGAAGAAGTATAACCCCTTCCTCAAGCGCCACACGGTTCACAAAGAGATCAAATAAGCGTCTCCGGGACGTGGTTCGGACTCCGGTAACGGAGTCGGTCCCGACCTAATTTAGCCCGCGTTTCCTTTTGGGAGCGCGGGTTTTTTACGTCCGGATTTTCCCAAGCCGGACCCCGTTCCTGCTTAAAAAATCAGGAGGCGCTGGCGAGATTGGCGCGGTCTTGCTCGGTTTTTAGCCGCAGTTGGCCGCAGGCGGCGTCGATGTCGTGGCCTTTTTCTCGGCGCAGCGTCACCGGCACGCGGGCCTCGCGGAGGACGTCGGCGAAGCGTTCCTGGCGGTTGCCGGAGGGTCGTTTCCACGGCAGACCCTCGACGGTGTTGTAGGGGATCAGGTTCACGTGTGCGTGGAGATCGATGGCGATGTCTCGCAGCTTCTCGGCCTGGTCGAGGGAGTCGTTCACGTCCTCGATGAGGATGAACTCGAGCGTGACCATGCGGCCGTGCTTTTCGGTGAAGGTTTTGACCGCGGGCAGGAGTTTTTCGAGCGGGTAGGCCTTGTTGACGGGCATGATTTGCTCGCGGACTTCGTTGGTGGCGCCGTGGAGGGAGATGGCGAGGCGGAAGCCGAGGGGCTCGTCGGCGAGCTTCAGAATCTTCGGCACGAGGCCGCTGGTGGAGAGGGTGATGCGGCGGGCGCCGAAGCCGAGGCCCCAGTCGGCGTTGACGATGGTGAGGGCGCGAATGACGGCGTCGTAGTTGGCGAGCGGCTCGCCCATGCCCATGACCACGATGTTGTCGAACGTGGCGAGGCCGGCGTGGGCGCGGGGATCGTGGGCGTCCTCGCGGTAGCAGACATGGAGCAACTGGGCCACGATCTCGGCGGCCTCGAGGTCGCGCTTCAGACCGGCGAGACCGGAGGCGCAGAATTTACAGGCCATGGCGCAGCCCACTTGGGTAGAGATGCAGATGGTCTTGCGCGACTGGTCCAGGCCCACGCCTTCCTGCGGGGCGCGGATGATGACTGTCTCGATAAGGGAGCGATCGCCGAGCTCGAAGAGCAGCTTGTCGGTTACGTCGCGGGACTGCTTGTCGAAGAGCAGAGACAGGGGAAGGAGGTCGAAGGTGTCGGCAAGCCAGGCGCGCAGGGGTTTGGAGAGGTTGGTCATCTCGTCCCAAGAGCGGGCGCGTTTCTTGTAGACCCACTCGAGGATCTGTTTCGCGCGGAAAGCCGGCTCGCCGCGTTCTTTCAGGCGGGCGGTGAGGGACTCGAGAGTCTCTCCGGTGAGGGCGGGCTTGGCTGGCGTGAACTTCATGCTTGGACAACAGCGTCGCGCGCGACGTAAGGTTGGCAATACCGCGCCAACGCGTCTTCGTCACTTTGCCAATCGCCCATGGGAATCCTGCACCGTCATATTTTCGCCAGCGTGGCGGGGGCGTGCGCGGCTGCGGTGGGTCTTTTCGGGTTCGTGCTGATCGCCGGGCAGGCGTTGCGAGATCTGCTGGGCTACGTGATGGCGGGCCAGCTCTCTCCGGAGACGGCGGCGAAGCTACTCGGTCTGATGTTGCCGTATGTCGCGGTCTACGCACTGCCAATCGGCTTGCTGACCGCGGTGCTGCTCGTGTTGGGGCGCATGTCCAGTCAGCAGGAAATCACGGCGATGCGCGCCGCGGGTCTCAGCCTGGGTTATATCGCGCGTCCGATATGGGTGATAGCGGGCGCGGCGGCCGTGCTTTCGCTGGCCCTGAATTTTTATGTGATGCCGCTCGCGCGCACCGCCTACAAGCAGACGTTGGTGCAGGCGGTGCGGCAGAATCCGTTGAACTTCATCGTGCCGAAAACCTTCGTGCGGGATTTTCCCGGCGCGGTGGTCTATGTGGGGGAGCGCAGCGGGCCTCAGCTGCGCGACCTCTGGCTTTGGCGGACGGACGGCCAAAATCGCGTGATCGGCGTGTTGCGTGCGAAGACGGGCACGGTGGATTTTCGCGAGGCGGACAATCGGTTGATCCTGACGTTGCGCGAGGTGAGCGTGGAGGCACGGGAGGAGAAGCGGCCGG
>JBDLWD010000406.1:0-2590 GCA_039804465.1 Verrucomicrobiota bacterium
CTTTTCGCGCGCTCGTTTGATTTCGCCCCAAGCATCCCGACGTTTCCACTTATGGTCGCGCTTAATCCCAGATACCTAGCTGAACTGGCCGGTCCTGGCAGGCTGGGTTTCGTCGCCACGAACGGCTTGCACGATGCGGTGGTCATCGAGGGCGAACAGGAAGACGAATACGCGCAGCGCATACGCGAGGGCTGGCGAGTGGTCGAGGTCCGCCCTATCTGCCGAAGCCTCACGCCCAAGTTGATCCACACTCGCGAGGAACTGCGCGGGGCGCGGGTTTTCTCCTATGTGCTCGTGATCCTCGAGCACCCGGCGAGAACGAGGATAGAGAGGGACCGGCTTGCAGCGGGCAGTCGCTGAGGGGCGAACCACTTGTCGCGCTTATTGCGCGATTGTGGCCCGCTGGGCGGCTGCGGCGAGGAAGTAGGCTTGGGCGGAGAAAGACGGTTCGTCCGGGGTGCGATCCACCGGGAGGTAGCCTCCGCCCGAGGTGAGCACGCGGGCGCTTTCGTTGTCCTTTAGCTCTATCGCGAAGAGGTCCTCCGTCACCCAGCGGCGCAGTGAGGGATCGAGGAGCGGGAACACGACCTCGATACGGCGGAAGAAATTGCGCGGCATCCAGTCGGCGCTGCCGGCAAAGATGTCGGGCGAGCCGCCGTCGTTGTGAAAATAGGAGGCGCGGACGTGCTCCAAAAAACGTCCGACTATGCTGCGCACGCGGATGTTTTCCGAGAGTCCGGGCACACCGGGAACGAGGCAGCAAACGCCGCGGATAATGAGGTCGACCTGCACGCCGGCGCGCGACGCTTCGTATAGGGCGTCGATCACGGTCTGATCTACGAGCGAGTTCATCTTGGCCATGATGCGGGCCGGCCGGCCGGCGGCGGCGTTGGCGGTCTCGCGGCGGATGAGTTCGATCATGCGGCGATGAAGGGTATAGGGGGCGACCAACAGGCGGGTGAACTCGGGGGAGCGACCGAAGCCAGTTAGGGAGTTGAAAAGCGCGGCGGCGTCGGCGGTGAGGTCGTCCCTCGATGTGAAGTGGCTGAGGTCGGTGTAGATCTTCGCCGTGCGGGGATTGTAGTTGCCTGTGCCGAGGTGGGCATAGCGGCGGAGCTTTCCGTCGGCTTCGCGGCGGACGACAAGGGCGACCTTGCAGTGGGTCTTGTGGCCGACGAGGCCGTAGACGACATGCACGCCGGCCTCCTCAAGCTGGCGTGCCCATTGGATGTTGTTGGCCTCGTCGAAGCGGGCCTTGAGTTCCACCAGCGCGGTCACCTGTTTGCCGTTGCGCGAAGCCTCGATGAGGGCGCGCACGAAGGGGGAGTCGCCGGAGGTGCGGTAGAGCGTCTGCTTGATGGCGAGCACCCGCGGATCGCGCGCGGCCTGTTCGACAAAATCGACCACGGGCTGGAAGGAGTCGTAGGGGTGGTGCAGGAGCACGTCGCGCTCGCGGAGCGTGTCGAACACAACGGCGGGTTCGCGGAGCGGAGATGCGTTGACCGGCTGGAAGGGGGGGTATTTCAGGTCGGGACGGTCGATGTCGCCGAGCGCCATGAGGCGGAGGAGGTTCACCGGTCCCTCGAGGCGAAAAACGTATTCATGGGACAGGCTGAGGTGGTCGCAGAGGGTGGCGAAGATCTGGTCGTCGACGCCGTCTTCGATCTCGAGGCGGACGGCCGCCCCGCGGCGCAGGTTGCGCAGTTCTTCCTCGATTTTCTTCAGGAGATTCTCCGCTTCTTCCTCGTCGATGTAGAGGTCGCTGTTACGCGTTACCCGGAAGGCGTGCACGCCGTGGATGCGGTATCCGGGGAAGAAGTCGGCGGCGCAGAGTTTGATTACGTCCGAGAGAAAAATAAAACGCCGGCCCCGGCGGTCGGAGTCGGGCGAGTCGATGCCGACTATGCGGGGCAGGACGCGGGGGACGGGAAGGATCGCGAAATGACGGTCGATCTGCGGCGTGCTCGGGTCGTCCAGCGAGACGACAAGGTTTAGGGTCTTGTTGCCGAGCTGCGGGAATGGATGCGATTGATCGATGGCAAGCGGCGTGAGGACGGGGAACACCTGTTCCTCGAAATAGGTGCGCACCCATGCGAATTCCGATGCGGTGAGCGAACCGGCCTCGGCGAATGTTATGCCTTCCACGGCCAGCGCCGGTCTCAGTTGGTCTGTCCAGCAGCGATACTGGTCTTCCACCAGCGATGCCACCACGCTGTGAATGCGCCGCAGTTGCTCGCGAGCCCCGATATTGTCCACGCCTCCGGAAGGTGCTACGTCGTCGGCCACCTGTTGGATGAGGCCGGCCACGCGGATCTCGAAAAATTCGTCCAGGTTTCCGGATACGATAGCCAGAAACTTTACCCGTTCCAGAAGAGGATGGCGCGAACTCTGAGCCTGTTCCAGCACGCGACGGTTGAAGGCCAGCCAGCTGAGCTCGCGGTTGAAGTAAGCCGTGCGGGCCTGACCGTCGGTGCGTCCCACCGGGGTGGGACGATTCTCCGGTTCAAGCACCGCGGTCTCGTCCACGACGATCTTGGCTGCTGGAGCGGTGATGCGAGTGCGGTTGCGCGGAGAGGCCATGCGAGGGAAA
>JBDLWD010000407.1:0-4024 GCA_039804465.1 Verrucomicrobiota bacterium
TTTGTTTCCGGTAAGATCAATCGTTGCTAGTGATCGATTTCCCGAAACTTGTCTGTAGCGAAAAACCGCGGGGCCGCCTGAAACCGGATCGCCGCAACGCGCATGAGCCGTGATTTTCGCGACCGGCCCGTTGTCGTCGCCTGTTTTTCTTTTTGCGATTTCCGTGTCCTTTTGCGGCCATCGTATCCTAACGCAGATGCAAGACACCGCGCGCAAACCCGCTTGGCTACGCGCCAAGCTCCCCTCCGGACCCGGCTACAACGCCGTGCGCAAGCTCGTGGACGACCACAAGCTCCACACCGTCTGCCAGAGCGCGCAGTGCCCAAATCTCGGCGAGTGTTGGTCGCGCGGCACCGCGACCCTGATGATCCTGGGCAACATCTGCACGCGCTCCTGCAACTTCTGCGCGATCCAGACCGGCCGCCCCACCGAATACGATATCGGCGAGCCCGCCCGCGTGGCCGAGGCCGTCGCGGTGATGAACCTGAAGCATTGCGTGATCACCTCCGTCGCGGGCGCCGAGTTGAAAGACGGCGGCGCCGCCGGCTGGGCCGCGACCATCCGCGCCATTCGCCACCGCATGCCGCACACCGCCATCGAGGTGCTCACCCCCGACTGGAAAGGCCAGACCGAGCTGCTCGACCTCGTGCTCGACGCCGGCCCCGATATTTTCAACCACAACCTGGAGACGGTGGAGCGCCTGCAAAAGCCCGTGCGCGTGCAGGCCCGCTACGACCGTTCGCGCAAGATTCTCCGTCACGCCAAGAGCCGCGGTTTCACCACCAAGACCGGCATCATGCTCGGCCTCGGTGAGGAGGCGCACGAGATCGAGCAGACCCTGCGCGACGTGGCGGCCGACAAGACCGACATTCTTACCATCGGCCAATACCTCCAGCCCACGCCGCAGCATTGGGCGGTTGCCCGCTGGGTGCATCCCGACGAGTTCGCCAAGTGGAAGGAGTTCGGTCTTTCCCTCGGCATCGGCGTGGTCGAGAGCGGCGCCATGGTGCGCTCCAGCTATCACGCCGACGAGCAGTCGCAGAAATACACCGGCGCGGAGCATCTCAACACCGCCAACGCGCTCGCGCCCGCCTGAGCGGCGCACGGCGAGGTGGTTCGGGGCAGGGCAGAGCGGACGGTTCCCCGGTAAAACCGCGCCGCCTCCCGGTGATTGTTTCATTTTGGCGGAGACGCGGTCCCTTCACGCTTTCGTTTTGGCCTCGGGGCCCGGCTGTGCCACGGTGCTCTCATGCGCCGCCTTGTCGTTCTGCTGTCATTCGGTCTCGTGGCATCGCTCGCCCACGCCGCCGGGGCCTTGGTTTCCGGCCCCATGCTGGGTTATCAAACGCACCGCGAGGTAGCGATCTGGCTCGAGGTGGAAAACGCCCGGGAGGTCTCGCTTGCCTACACCCGCGCCGACGCGCCAGCCGACGCCCCTGCCGCGCCGGTAACGGTCACCCTTCCCGCTCCCGCGCCCACGCCGGCCGGAGGCCAGCCGATGAAATTTGTGCTGGGCCCGCTCGAGATGGGCGCGCGCTACACCTACACGGTCGCGATCGACGGGCGGCCCGCGCCGCGGCCTTATCCCCTGGTATTTCGGACGACGGCCCAGCACGAGTGGCGCGGTCCGGCGCCGGACTTTTCCTTTCTGTTCGGCTCCTGCGCCTACTTTAACGACCCGGCTTACGACCGTCCCGGCAAGCCCTACGGAAGCGTTCGCGACGATGTGCTCTGGCCCACCATGGCCGCGAGCGGCGCCGACTTTATGCTTTGGCTGGGCGATTCGACCTATCTGCGCGAGGCGGACTTTTCCTCGGCGTCCGGCATCTGGACCCGGTTTCGCCATGACCGCGCCACGCCGGCCCTCCAGCCCTTCCTTGCCGCGATGCCGCATTACGCCACCTGGGACGACCACGAGTTCGGCCCCAACAACGCCAGCGGTGATTGGCCTCTCGCGCATGTGACGCGCGCCGCTTTCGAGGCCTACTGGCCCAATCAGACCTTTGGCACGGCGCGAGATCCCCGCGCCATCTACCACCGGTTTCAGCGCGCCGACGCCGTTTTCCTCCTGCTTGACAATCGCACCCATCGCGACGACTCGACCATTCCCGAGGTCCCCGGCCGCCCCAAGTCGCAATACGGGCGCGACCAGATCACCTGGCTCAAACGTCAGCTCGCTTCGCGCAACGAGGGCGGCGCCCTCCGCCATCAGCGGCTCACCTTCATCGCCACCGGGGCCCAGTTCCTCGCCGAGCGCACCTACCCAGGCTCCGAGGACCACCACCGCTATCAGGCGGAGCGCGCGGAGATCCTGGACTTTATCCGCGAGAACAAGATCGGCGGCGTGGTTTTCCTGAGCGGCGACGTGCACTACTCCGAGGTGCTGCGCCGCGACGGACATCTGCCGTATCCCCTTTACGAGTTCACCAGCTCCTCCCTTACAGCCGGCTCGCATACTCGTGAACTGCCTGCGGACCCCGGCCGTCTTCTCGCCGTGCAACGCAACAATTACTGCCGGATCGCGCTGGCCGGACCTCCCGAGGCGCGCCTTTTGCGATTCACCAGTCATGACGAGACCGGCGCCGAGTTGGCCCGTCATGAGCTGGATATTTCCACGCTCGCCTGGCCCGCCGAAACTCCCTGAACCCGTCGTGAAGAAAAAGAATTCCGCCCTGCCATCCACTGGCGCCGCCTCCGCATCGACCGCCGTGCCGGTGCCAGTTCCGCACACCGAGACGAAGTCGCTCAAGACCCGCCACGACATCGTTGAGAACTGGCTGCCGCGCTACACCGGCGTCCCGGTCGACGAATTCGGCGAATACATCCTGCTCACGAATTTTCAGCGCTACGTGAAACTCTTCGCGCGCATGCACAAGGTGCCGGTGCGCGGGCGCGACAAGCCCATGCCCAGCGCCACCGCCGGACGCATCACCATCATCAATTTCGGCATGGGTTCGGCGACCGCCGCGACCGTGATGGATCTGCTCTCAGCCATCAGCCCGAAGGCCGTGCTTTTTCTCGGCAAGTGCGGCGGCATCAAACACCGCGCCGAGATCGGCGATCTCATCCTGCCCATCGCCGCCATTCGCGGCGAGGGCACGAGCAACGACTATTTCCCGCCCGAGGTCCCGGCCCTGCCCGCCTTCGCCCTGCAGAAGGCTATCTCCACCACCATCCGCGAGCGGGCTCGCGACTACTACACCGGCACGGTCTACACGACCAACCGTCGCGTTTGGGAACACGACGACCACTTCAAAGCCTACCTGAAAAAGATCCGCTGTCTGGCCATCGACATGGAGACGGCGACCATCTTCAGCGTGGGGTTTTTTAACGAGATACCCACCGGAGCCCTTCTACTGGTGTCCGATCAACCCATGCTTCCCGAGGGCGTGAAAACCGCGGCAAGCGATCGCGTGGTCGACGATGTCTACGTCGAGGACCACCTGGCGATCGGCATAGAATCCCTCAAGCAGCTGCTCAACCGGGGACTGACCGTTAAGCACCTGGTTTTCTAGGGCGTTTTCCGAGGAATCCCTAGGGCGTTTTCACGTCCGTCCGGCGCGGGGTTTCGCCGACGGTTGGCGTCGCCCCGGGGCTTGGCGAGTGCGTTCGCCCGCCTTACCAGCCGCCTGCGCGGGCCTGGGCGCCGCCCAGGTTTTGCTCGATGCGCTCGTAAAGCTTGCGCGAGAAATTCTTGTCGCCCGCGACGTCCACGCGGATGCCCAGCTCGGTCTGCTTGCTGTTGATCTCCTTGATCGACACCCGGACTTTTTCGTCCTTCGGCGTGCGCGCCGCCAGCTCGGCCTCGAAGGTCTTCATCACTTTTTTCACCTCGAACAAGCTCATCTGCTTGAAGGCCTGGCTCGTCGCCGCCGCGGTTCGCGCCGCGTCGGCGTTTACCAGCATGCGAAACTCGCCCGCCACGTAGGTCGCTTGCATTTCGCCCTCTTTGTCCAAAGAGACCGTCGAGCAGCCCGACAGCGAAAGCGCGGCGCAAGACACCAGAAGGGCGGGGGAGAGGGAA
>JBDLWD010000408.1:0-8182 GCA_039804465.1 Verrucomicrobiota bacterium
GGCGACCTGCTCGATGACGTTGAGTTCGCAGAGCCGGTCGCATTGGGCGGGCTCGCCGACGACGGTGCGGAGCCGGCAATCGTGTTTCTCGCGCACGTCCTGCACATGGCGGAGCCAGTTGTCGGCGAGGCCGACGCGGTCGCAGCGGAGGGCGGCGCGGACGCCGCCGCAGCCGTAGTGGCCGACGACCATGACGTGTTTTACTTTTAGGACGTCGACGGCGAATTGGAGGACGGAGAGGCAGTTGAGGTCGGTGTGGACGACGACGTTGGCGATGTTGCGATGGACGAAGACCTCGCCCGGGAGCAGGCCGATGATCTCGTTGGCGGGCACGCGGCTGTCGGAGCACCCTATCCAGAGGTATTGCGGGGTCTGCTGGTGGGAAAGGGTGCTGAAAAAATTCGGGTCACGCTGGGTGATGGAGTGGGCCCAGGCGCGGTTTTGGGAAAGCAGATGACGGAGAGGCATGAAGCGACGTGTCCAACTTGGGCGCGACCGGCGGGGGGGCCAAGGATAGTTTTGAGGCCGCGCGCCGGTGTCGGCGCGCGGCGGATGGGTGGCGAGGGCGGCCAGGGGCCGCGAGCGGGGTAGGCGCGGGGCGTGCCTAGTTGGCCGAGGCGTCGCGGGTCTTTTCCCTGGCCATCATGGCGAGGAGCGTGTCGAGCAGGCCGGAGCCGCCGGTGGCGCCGGTCACGGACACGTCGGGAACGATGCGCACGCCGCGTTCGCCGACGGTCTGCATGAGCTGCATCACGGTGTAGCTGTGGGCGCCGAGGGCCTCGACGCCGGCGCGGTAGGCCTGGGCTTTCGCGTCGCCGGTGGCGCGGATGGACTCGGCCTCGCCGAGCGAGCGGAGCTTGGTGGACTCGGCTTCGCCCGCGGCTTGTTTGACGGCGGATTGGGCGCGGAGATCGGCGATGCGCACGCCCTGGTCGGCGTCTACCATCTGCTGCTGGATGTTGGCGAGGGCGGTGGCGCGGACGAGTTCCTGGCGCTGGCGCTGCGCGGCCTCCTGCGTCTCGTAGGTTTTCTTTTCCTCCTCGGCGATTTTGCGGTCGGTCTGGGTTTTCATCAGCTCGGCCGGGGGCGTGATGTCGCCGATGAGGGTGTCGATCGCCTGCACGTCGTAGGCGGCGAGGGCGGAGCGGATGTGGCCGGCGGCCTCGACCTGGCGCTCGCTGCGGGCGTTGAGGAAATCGAGGACGGTGTGGTGCTGGGCGGAGTTGCGGAAATAGTTTCCGACGATGGGCTGGAGCGCGTGGTCGACGAGGTTCTGCATCGAGCCGAGGCGGGAGATGACCTTGGGCGCGTCGAGGGCGCCGACGTGGATGATCTGGGAGACGTCGAGGTTGAAGGCGAAGCCGTCCTTCGAGCGCACGGTGATGGAGCTGAGGCGCGCGTCGTAGTGGTGGGCCTCGGTGCGGTTGGCCCAGTTGAGGACGATGTTGGTGGTGGGCACGAGCTCGACGCGCATGATACGGGTGTTGATCGGGTGCTTGCCGGGGTTGAGCGGCGTGACCCACACGCCCTTGTGGCCGACGTTGACGAGGTCGCCGTGCTTGAAGGCGCTGCCGCTGACGTCCTCGTGGGCGAGGCCGACGTAGGAGATGACGACGCCGACCGAGCCGATGGGAATGGCGAGCATGGGCACCTGCTCGACGCGGACGAACCACGGGTTGAGGTTCCACGAACCGGAGAGGAGCACCTGTTCCTGCAGGCCGCGGCGTCCGCCGGCCTCGAGGAAGGAGCGGGCGTTCTGGAAGTTGTCGTGACCGGCGATCACGGGGCCGGCGATCTCGCCCGCGTCGATGGGACGGCCGTCGAGGGTGGTCACGATGCCGACCATGTCGGGCTCCACGTGGTGGACACGGAGTTCGGCGGGATCCATGTCGTGGTGGGCGGCGTTGCGGGCGGTGACGACCTGGAAGAGCGCGGGGTTGATGCGGTAGGTGCCGGCGGTGAGGAGACCGAGCTGGCGGCCTTTTTCGCCGCCGCCGAGGAGGAAGCGGCGGGCGTCCTGGAAGTCGTCGCAATCGACGACGCGGCCGAGGATGCGCTCGGCGGGGATGGGCGCGCCGTCGGCGGCGACGACGAGGGCTATCTCGCCGGCGGGCACGACGAGCACGGGGGCTTTGGTGACGGAGTATTGCCAGAAGCCGTAGCCGAAGTGGACGCCGGGCGGGAGCGTGTCGGCCTGGTAGCCGGCCTCGTCGTCGAGGGCGATGAGCCGGCCGGCGGGCAGGCTGCGCGGGCCGAATTTTTTGATCACGACGCCGACCTGGGTCTCGCTGATCACGACCACGCCGAGCAGGAGCGGGGCGGAGGCGAGAAACGCGAGGCCAAGTCCGCCGCGCTCGATCCAGCCGGAGGCGAAGAGGAGGGGCGTGGCGAGGGCGGCCGAGGCGGCCAGGCCAAGGGAGAGGCGAGCCGAGGCGGCGCGCGACGACTTGAGGGCGAGGCCCGCGAGCACGAGGCCGGCGAGACCGAGGACGAAGCGTGCGGCAAGCCACGCCACGCCCGAGGGCGAAACGTCGAACGAGGTCATGTGAACTGTCTCCTGACGTGCGGACGCGGCGAGGCCGGTGTTCCCGGCGAGGCGCGCGGACGCGATTAGTTGGGGAGACCGTGGAGACACCGCACGAGCGGGCCCTAGTGGATCACCCTCCCATTGGCCGACGAGGTTAGCTGACGGGCTTGGCGCTGGAAGGTCGCCTTGGCCGCGGTTGCCCGCGGCCGTTCGCCCCGTCCGTCGCGAGAGAGCGCGACGGAGATTTGGGTCCCCCGCGCCGACGCCAAGGAAGTGGCGGCGGCTTAGGCAAGCGTATCCAAAGAACAGCGACAGGATGCCCGCTTCTGGCCGGGCGGGCAAGTTTCTCAATCACCCTGGCGTCGCAATCTGCTTCGAAGGAGCTGCTTGCGTTGAAAATAGCGGCAGGTCGCCGGCCAGTCTCAATACGCCGAGTGGTTCGGCCTAGCCGAAGAACTTCACGACCTTGCGGAGGGCGGCGGCGAGGGTGGCGATCTCCTCCTCGGTGTTGTAGAGGTAGAAGCTCGCACGCGCGGTGCTGGGCAGGCCGAGTTTTTTCATCAGCGGCATGTTGCAGTGGTGGCCGCCGCGGAGGGCGACGCCCTGCTGGTCGGCGAAGGTGACGACGTCGTGCGCGTGGATGTGGGCGAAGGCGAAGCTCACCATGCCGGCGCGGGGCGAGCCTGCGCGGGGGCCGAGGACGCGGATGCCGGGCAGTTCGTCGAGCGCGGCGCGGGCGAGCGCGCCGAGGCGGTGGTCGTGGGCGGCGATGGCGGCGCGACCGATGCCGTCGAGGTAATCGCAGGCGGCGGCGAGGCCGATGGCGCCTGCGATGTCGGGCGTTCCGGCCTCGAAGCGCTCGGGGGCGGGCTTGAAGGTGGAGCCGGAGAACTCGACGTTTTCGATCATGCCGCCGCCGCCCTGGTAGGGCGGCATGGCGTCGAGGAGGGCCTTGCGGCCGTAGAGGACGCCGATGCCGGTGGGGCCGCACATCTTGTGGCCGGAGAACACGAGGAAATCGCATCCGAGGGCCTGCACGTCGAGGGCTTCGTGGCCGATCGATTGCGCGGCGTCGATGAGCGTGAGGGCGCCGACGGCGCGGGCGCGGCGGCAGAGCTCGGCGGCGGGGTTGATGACGCCGAGGGTGTTCGAGATGTGGGTGAAGGCGAAGAGCTTTACCTTGGGCGTGAGGAATTCGTCGAGGCGGTCGAGGTCGAGGCCGTGCTCGGCGTCGGCGCCGGCGACGGGCAGGTAGCGCACGGTGGCTCCGGCGCGGGCGGCGACGAGTTGCCAGGGCACCATGTTCGAGTGGTGCTCCATCTCGGTGAGGAGGATTTCGTCGCCGGGGGCGAGGTGGGCGGCGGCCCAGGAGGCGGCGACGAGGTTGACCGATTCGGTGGTGCCGCGGGTGAACACGATCTCGGCGGGATCGGCGGCGTGGACGAAGCGGGCGACGCGGGCGCGGGCTTTTTCAAAGGCCTCGGTGGCGCGCATGGAGAGGGCGTGGAGGCCGCGGTGGACGTTGGCGTTGTCGCGGGTGTAGTAGGCGTCGACGGCGGCCAGCACCTGGCGGGGCTTCTGGGAGGTGGCTCCGCTGTCGAGGTAAACGAGGGGCTTGCCGTTGACCTGCTGGTGCAGGACGGGGAAGTCGGGTCGGGTTTCTGAGCCGGGTCGCATGCGGACGCCACGCTGCAACGTCCGGCCGCCGATGTCCAACGGCCAATGCGGTTTCAGTGCGCGCTCCGCGCGGGGACATCGGGCGGTGCCTGGAAGCGCACCCAGAAGCGGCTGCCCGGCCCGGGCGAGGCGTCGTCCACGCCTATGCTGCCCTGGAGGCGTTCGACCGCGCGCTGGGTGATGGCGAGGCCTATGCCGGTGCCGGGCTCGCGGGAGGGGAGGCGCTCGAAGATGCCGAAGATCCGACCGCGTGCGGAGGGCGGCACGCCGATGCCGTTGTCGGTGAAGGAGACGGTGATGCCATTACCCTCCGTCGAAGCGGTTATCTCGATCCGCGGGGTCACGCCGGGGCCGACGAACTTGATGGCGTTGGCGATGAGGTTTTGGAACACGACCTGGAGCAGGACGGCGTCGCCCAGCACGACCGGCAAAGGCGAGGGCGCGACGATCTCCGCCCGGCGGCTGGCGATTTCCCCGTCCATGATGGAGCGGACCGCGCGCAGGATCTCGTCGAGCCCGACGGCCTCGAGGCGGAGCTCCTGCCGGCCGATGGTGGCGTATTTGAGCAGATCGGTGATGAGGGCGTCCATGCGCCCGACCGAGTTCTGCATGCGGTTGAGGTAGTCGCGCGCCTGCGGCGAGAGCTCGCGGGCATGATCCTCGACCAGCATGCGGTTGAAGGCGGTGAGCCCGCGAAGCGGCGCGCGGAGATCGTGGGCAACGGTGTAGTTGAAGCGTTCGAGCTCCTGGTTGAGTTGCTCCACCTCCAGGCGGCGTGTCTCGCTCTGGCGGGCGTCCGCGATCATCCGCAGCACGCGGGGCACCAGGGGCACGACAACGATCGCCGTGGCGACGGCCGCCGCGGCGGTGACCGCCTTGATGTAGCCCGACAACCAGTGGACCGGGTGCCACATTACCCACACCTCCATGAAGTGATTTAACCCGCCTGCGACGATGAAAAGCCCGAAGGCGAGCAGCATCCAGTTGAAAGGCAGGCCGCGGCTGGCCTTGTAGACGAGCCAGGCGAGGGTGAGTGAAATCGAGATGTAGGCTATGCCGATGAGGAGGTCGCATGCGACGTGCAGCCACACGAGCCGGGTGTCGCGCAGGTAACTGACCTCGTGCGGCATGCCGGCGCTGGCGAGCAGAGGCATGTCGAGCAGCTCGAAGATGCCGATGCCGGTCGCGACGGTCGCCAGAAGGCATAGCGCGTAGCGCGGAGCCGGGTGGGCGAGGAGACCCGTGAGGCTTCCAAACCGGGATGTGAGGTTCGCCAGCATCAGAAGTTGGCGGGCAACCGGTGCCGCGGCGGGCAGATTTGCCGTCCGGGCCGCTCGCTGGAACCGTCCGGTGAAATCTGCTGCGTTATCATGCGGGAAATCTGGTTTCCCCTACTCGGTGGTCAAGCGGGTCGCCCGCGGTGGTTTCCCTCAAGTGCCCTCGGGCGCGTCCCCTATGCCTGCATCGGGTGGCGATTGAAGGGCCTGCCCCGCCGCCTGCCAGGCCAGCAGGGCGCAGGCGTGCCGGGCGGGGAGGGCGTGGGCCGCGGCGAGGGCGGCGAGATCGCCCGGGGTTTCATCTGAGGCGACCGAGCCGGGTCCGGTCCGCACGAGTTTTTCCATCGCGGCGACGAGAGACGTGGCGCGCTCCACCGAAAGGCCTTCGAGCGCGGAGACGGCGAGGGAGGCGGAGGCCTGGGAGAGCGCGCAGCCGGCGCCGGTGAAGGCGGCCTCGGCGACGAGCCGGTTCTGCACGCGGAGGCGCAAGGTGCAGAGATCGCCGCAGGCCGGGTTCTCGCGGGACGCGACGCGGTTGGCGGAGGGAAGGGGGCCGCGTCGGCGGGGACGCCGCCGATGGTCGTCGATGACGGCTTGGTAGAGCTCTGCGGTTTCGGACATGGGCAGGCGCGCAGGGTGGGGCGGGGCGAAGCGTGGCTCAAGCGGGAGACGGTTGCCCTCTTTTCGTTCGCGGCGAATCGAGGGCACGCGGGCCCCGGCTCAGGTCAGTCGGCGGGCGGCGGCCTGGGCGCGGAGGCAGAGCTCGGCGGCCTTGAAGACGTGGCGCTGGGTCATGGCCTTTTCGGTGCGGTTGAGGCAGTCGAGGATAAGCTCGCCGAAGTAGCGGAAGCCGACCTTGCCGGCTACGTGGATGTGGTGCTCACCCTTGTCGTCCACCAGGTAGACGTGGTCGCCGGTCTTTTCGCGGCCCACCTCGAGGTATTTGCGGAGCTCGATGTAGCCCTTGGTGCCGAGGATGGTCATGCGGCCGTCGCCCCAGGTGCTTAGGCCGTCAGGCGTTAGCCAGTCGACGCGCACGTAGTTGGTGGCGCCGGAGTCGACGATATCGATGGCGGCCAAACGGGCTGCGGAGGCCGCGAGCAAAATGGCCAGAGTGCGCAGAATGTTTTTCATACGGAGCGGCGACCTCTTCGGCCGCAGGCGAAAGCCAATGAACCCATGCCGAGCAAAGCTGCGAAGGTGGCGGGTTCGGGGATGGCGGAGAAGGATACGGAGACGTTGTCGGTGCCGAAAGCGTGGTCGTTGCCGGGTTCGTCGAAGGTGGCCCAGCCTAACCAAAGTTTTTGGCCGGGCGCCAAAGTGATGCCGGTAATGGTCGCGCTGATACGGCCTTGGTTTTCGGGAAGATTGCCGTCGAGGACGGACGCGGTGGTCAGGCTGGCGTTGGGCGAGGTGAAAGTGGCCTCGGCAACATGCGTCCACCCCGGCCCCAAAATGTTTCCGACCTCCTGAACCTGAGAAACGGTCGCCGAATAGACTATATAGTAGAAATGGAGCGTATTGGTGCCTTGGGGGGAATTCGCGGCGCGATACCACTGCTCGACATCGTAGGAGACGGAAAAGCCGGAGATGGTCTGGGAGGAGGTATTGACGAAACGCAAGGCCCAGTTGGCCGCGACGGAGCCTAGGGCGCGGTCGGAACCTGTGCCATAGCTGCCAAGGCCGCCACTGATCCAGTTTGCTCCGTAACCAGATTGGGTGGAATACCAGCCTGGCAGCGTGGAGTCGCTGACGAAGGAAGCGCCTCCGGGGCCGGTCGAGGCGAGAAGGGAATCGAAGTTCTGGGTGTAGGAGCCGCCGAAGTTGACCTGATTCCCCGTGGCGCCGGAGTCGGCGATATCGATGGCGGCCAGACGAGTGACGGAAAACAACAGGCAGAGGAGGCGGAGGGCTGACGGGCGGTGAGTTTTCATGGGGCGGAGGGCAATTGAACGTGGATAGTAAAACTTTGGGTGGCGGAGTAGCCGCGCGAGTCGGTGACGAGAATAGTGACCGGGTAGTTGCCGGCGGCGATATCGTTGTCGGGATTGGCGTCGCGGTTTTGGGCGACGTAATCCCAGAGAACACGGCCGGTTCGAGCATCGATGTTCATGCCCGGCGGCGCTTGGGTAAGGCTGAAGCTCAGTGGCGTGGGCAGATCGGCATCCGTGACAGCTTGGTATGCATAGACCGGGTGGAGGCCACCGTTGGACTTGAAGCCTAGGCTGGAATTGGGTGTTTCTCGTTCGGCAAAGAAGATGTCGACGCGACAGGAGCCGGTGGCGCTGTCTAGAAAGGGAGTTTCGGCACCGTCGCGGTCCCTCACCTTTTCCCGCAGCGTGGCGAGGCTCATGTCGAGGCCTTCGGTGGTGCGGGTGGATTGGCGTCCGTCGTGGGCGAGGACAAGGCGACCGTCTATATACACCCACATGTCGTCGTCGCTGGCGAAGTGGATCCAAGTTTCGGCCAGATCATAGTCGAGCCGCAGGTGAGCCTCGACGGTAAAGGCATGCTGATTCCGAGGCTCGCCCTGTGGAGACCCGACTTCATTGGCGTGAGGGAAGAAGGTCTCAGTTTGCCAGAAGCCCGACTCGGAGGAAAGCAATGCGCTGGAGAGGGTGCATGACAATGCGTCCGGGTGGGTAAACCAAGAGGCGAAACGAAGCCCGCTATCGGAGGGGTAAAGGGCAAAAAAGGCTGT
>JBDLWD010000409.1:0-3093 GCA_039804465.1 Verrucomicrobiota bacterium
CAGGCCGAGATGAGCTGCTTGGTGGTGCCGGGCGTGCGGCGCATTTTATCCTGCAGCTTGATGAGGGCGTCGAGGAGGGCCTCGGGACGCGGAGGACAGCCAGAGATGTAGACGTCGACAGGAACGATGCGGTCCACGCCCTGAAGGGTGGCGTAGCTGCGATACATGCCGCCCGAGGAGGCGCAGGCGCCCATGGCGATGACCCACTTCGGCTCGGCCATCTGGTCGTAGATGCGGCGCAGGTGGGGGGCCATTTTGTAGGTGACGGTGCCGGCGACGATCATGCAGTCGGCCTGGCGGGGGGAAAAGCGGAAGACCTCGGAGCCGAAGCGGGCGATGTCGAAGCGGCTGGAGGCGCCGGCCATGAGCTCGATGGCGCAGCAGGCGAGACCCATGGGCATGGGCCAGACGGAATTGGAGCGGAGCCAGTTGATGACGGCGTCGGCCTTGGTCACGACGATGTCGCCCTCGATCTTGGTGTTATAGGCCAGCTCGTTGTTTGGAGTTACCATGGTCGTGAAGCGTTGCGGCAATCGCGTGGTCGTTTGCGGTTGTTCGTAAAAGAATGGAACAAAGCATCCGCACACGGGCTCGCGCAAGCAGCATTTCCCGAGGTGGGCATAGGAGGGATTAATGTTACGCGACCTCGACAAATCGGGTGATTTTCGCCGTTGACCTGAACGAATCCCGCCCGCTTTTCTGTCCCTTCGTCGTTTGGCGGCGACTTCAAAGTCGCTCTCAAACGACCCAAGTCTCGGAGAGGTGGCAGAGTGGTCTAATGCGCACGCTTGGAAAGCGTGTGTAGGGCAACCTACCGAGGGTTCGAATCCCTCCCTCTCCGCCACTTGGTGCCGGCAACGGCACGTTTACCCGCCGCACCGGCAACCGACCATGTCCCGACTCCGCTTTAGTTTGGAAAAAAACGCCCCCGGCAGCCGGGCGCGCGCGGCCCGCTTCCAAACCCGGCACGGCGGGGTGCTCACGCCGGTCTTCATGCCGGTTGGCACCCAGGCGACGGTCAAAAATCTCACCCGCGACGACCTCGCGACCCTCGGCTCCCAGGTCGTCCTCGCCAATACCTACCACCTGCTGCTGCGCCCGGGGCCCGAGGTTTTCAAAAGATTCGGCGGTATCCACCGCTTCATGAACTGGGACCGGCCGGTGCTGACCGACTCGGGCGGGTTTCAGATTTTCTCGCTGCCCGACGCCCGCGCCATGCGCGAGGACGGCGCATCGTTCCGCAGCTACGTGGACGGCGAACTGCACCACCTTTCGCCGGAGTCGAGCATCGCGATGCAGCAGGCCATAGGCAGCGACATCATGATGGTGCTCGACCAATGCATCCCATCGACCGCCGGCCACTCGGAGGCGTTGGCCGCGATGGAACTCACTCACCGTTGGGCCCTGCGCTCGCTCAAGGCGCGCGGCGACGATTCGCCGCAGGCGCTCTTCGGTATCGTGCAGGGCGCCTGCCATCGTGACCTGCGCCTGCGCAGCGCGGAGTTTCTGCGCAACCTGCCATTCGACGGGCTCGCCATCGGCGGACTCGCGGTGGGCGAAACGGCGGAGCAACGCTACGAGTTCGCGGGGCTCGCCGCCGCCGAGCTGCCGGAGGACCGGCCGCGCTACCTCATGGGCGTGGGCACACCGATCGACATCCTCGAGGCGGTGCATCGCGGCGTGGACATGTTCGACTGCATCATCCCCACGCAGCTCGCGCAGCGAGGCACGGCTTTCACCTCGCACGGCCGCATCCACTGCCGGCGCATCGTCTACAAATTCGCCGAGGAGCCGCTCGACGCCCGCTGCGGCTGCAAGACCTGCCGCGGCTACTCGCGCGCCTACCTGCACCACCTGGTGAAATCCGACGAACAGCTCGGCGCCCACCTGCTCGCGCATCACAACATCGCTTTTTACCATGGGCTCATGGCCGAGATGCGCGCGGCGATTTTGGACGGAAGCTTCGCCGCTTACTACGAAAAGAAACGCGGGCAACTCGTCCTCGACGATGAGATCAACCCGCCGCCACGCGTCGCTCCCCCGCCCTCTCGGAGAGCGCCGAGGCGAGGCGACTACGAGATCTTCCCTTCGGCCTGCGGCACGTTTAACAGCATCCGCCATATCAGTTCGGGCGAAGTGATGCACTCCGTGTCGGCGCCGGCTGAGGAGGCGGAGCGGCTATACGTGGCGCAATCGCGGCTCGCGGAGCGCTTGAAAACAGGCGACGGCGCGGAGCTCGTGGTTTGGGATGTCGGGCTCGGCGCGGCGTCTAACGCGATGGCCGCGATCGCCTGCGCGGAAAAAACGCAGGGAGAACGAGGGCTGCGCATCGTGAGCTTCGAGCGCGACCTCGACCCGCTCTCTCTGGCCGCGCGCCACGCGTCGCACTTCCCTCACCTGCGTCACGCCGCGCCGGCGGCGCTGCTGCGCGAAGGACGCTGGAGCGATGCGAGCGGCTTGATCGACTGGGAATTGCGCCACGGAGATTTCCTGGCGGAGTTTGAGGCCGCGGCCGCGCCCGAGGTGATTTTCTACGATCCGTTTTCGGCCAAGACCGACGGCGGCCTCTGGACGGCGGAGGTATTCACGCGGTTGCGGACACATTGCATCGCGGGCGGAGGCGTTACGGAGCTCTACACCTACTCGGCCGCGACCGCGGTGCGCGTGGCGTTGCTGCGCGCGGGCTGGTGGGTGGCCGAGGGCGCGGGCACCGGCCCGAAGGCGAGCACGACCATCGCCTTCGCGGGCAAGCCTGCGGGGGAAGGCGTGAAGCTGCTCGGCGCCGAGTGGCTGGCGCGCTGGCGCCGCAGCGGGGCGAAGTTCCCCGCGGATCTGCCCGCAGCGGACCGAGCCGCGTTCGAGCGCGGCATCGAGGCGCATCCGCAGTTCGCGTGACAAGCCGAGGCCAATGTTCGTAATACGAACATTGGCGGGAGGCGTCCATCTATGCGGGAAATGGCACAAAAAAGCCGCCCCGGTTTCGGGGCGGCTTGGAGTCAAAAAACTGCGCGCGGCGCTCAGACTGCGGGGCCGCCCTGCGAGAGCTTGCGGGCGCGGAGACGGAGTCCGTTGAGGCGGATGAAGCCGGTGGCG
>JBDLWD010000410.1:0-2591 GCA_039804465.1 Verrucomicrobiota bacterium
GGCGGGCGAGCTGCTCGGAGAGGTCCGAGGGGAGCACATAGCCGGGGCCGGCCAGGAGCTTTTGGAAGGCATCGGCTCGAACGTCGTCGATCACGACGCGGGCGATGTCCGCCTCGGTGAGGCGGGGGTTGGTTTTAAGCGAATCGATGAAGCCGGAGTAGGCTTTCGGGTCGAACTTGCCGTCCTGGCCGGTGAAGCGACCAAGGGTCTGGATGTAGGCCGCGACCTCGGGGTCGGCGGGCGAAGGCACGGGCATGCGGAGCTGCGTGGCGAAGTGGAGGGCGGCGTGACGCTGGAGCGCATATTGCTCGACCTCGGACGACGACGGCTCCGGGCGGAAGGACGATTGGCGGAGGTAGAGGCTGAGCTGGGCGTCCTCGATCAGGGTGCGCTGGTCCTCGATTTTGGAGAGGTTTAGCCCGAAGAAGGGGCGGTCCGGAATCTTTTGGCCATGGCCCTGACCGAGGCCGGAGGAGGCGTTGGTGATAAAGACGAAAGAGATAATGACCAAGACCAGCAGGAGGAGGAAGAGCCACTTGAAGTGCTGCTGGAAGGTGCGTTGGATCCAGGAAATCATGGGGGAAAGAGGAAGAAAGTGAGGGAAGGGAGGGCGGGCAGGCAACCGCGAATCGCGGGGCTCAGGTTTCGCGGGGCGGCATGGGGTGGGCGGCGATCAGCTCGTCGAGGTCACGCTGGAAAAACGCCCCGGCTTGGAAGTCGCCCAGCTTGCGATCGTAGGCCAACACGATGGGATCGAAATCGGTGAGGGTGGGGCCGGTGGGGTCGCCGCCGTGGTCGTCGTCCATGCGTTTGAAGTCGGCCAACGTAGTGCGGTTGAGCGGGCGGGCGGGCTGGTAGCGCAGGTCGTTTTCCTGGTCGCCTTTCTCGGGGGGAACGGGGGTGAGCAGGTTCATGTGCACGAGGCGATTGAGGCACTCGTTGAGGATCTGGGTTGGCACGCCGAGCTCGGCGCCGAGCTCGCTGGCCTTGGCCGGGGGCAGGCAGTCGCGGAAGCGGCGGCCGATCCGCAGCAACACGGTGAGGGAAAGGCGCTCGCGCATCGATTCGGCGAGGGTGTTCCACGCGGCCTGGCTGTTGCGGACGTGGACGTTCTGGATGGCGTAGCTCACCTGGCCGCCGAGCAGCAGGAAGAACCAGAAGATGTAGAGTCCGAACATCAGGATGGGCAGGATGCCCAGCGAGCCGAAGAGGCTGCGTTGCTGGACGACCTTGGAGAGATAGAGGAAGGCCAGGTAGTTGTTGGCCACCACGAGCAGGCCCACAAGCACGGCGCCGGCGGCGGCGCTGCGCCAAAGGACGCGGGTGTTGGGGATGAATTTGTAGAAAAGGGCCAGCACCAGCATGAGGAGCCCGATCGAGAGCGAAGGGAGCAGCCAGCGGAGAAAATCCACCACCGCCCCGCCCAGGCCGAAAGGGAGGCTGCGCTCGACAAGATTAAGATAGGCGCCCGCCGACAACGTGGTGACCACCGCGAAAAACAGCACCGCGCCGAGCGTGAGCACGGTCCAATAGAACACGACTCGCATGACCCAGGAGCGTCCCTGGCGGACGCCCCAGATCTCATTGAAGGCGTTTTCCACCGAGGTGAATAGCTGGAGAACGATAAAGATGAGCGTGACCACGCCCACGATGCCGGCCGTGCTGCTGCGCGAGCCGGCGATGAATCCGTCGATGAGGACGGTGAGCTCGGGGTTGTTTTCGGCGGTCGCTGGACCGGCCTTGTCGGACGGAGGCAGATTCAGGTTGGCGGCGGAGACGACGTCGGAGCGCGGCGGGGCGGCGGGAGTCGTCGGGGCGGGCTGCTGGCCGGCAGCCGGCGCGGGATGAGCGGCGCGGGAGGCCTCCAGTTGCTCGTATTGGGTGACCTGCGGGGCGACGAACTTGATGAGCTTGTTGAGGGTGTTTACCGCGAGGTCGGGATCCTGCCGATCGAGGACGAAGCCGGCCACGAGCACGGCGATGGCCATGAGCGGGCCGAGGCCGAGCAGGGTGGAGAAGCTGAGCGCGGCCGCGCGGCTCGGCGTCTTGGTTTCGATCACGCCCGTGAGGGTGATCGAGACGACGCGCAGCAGGGCGTAGAAACGCGCCTTCGGTCCGCGTCCTTCGAGGTATTCATTGCGCCAGATATCCCGCGTGTAGAGGCGGACGGCGCCTTGCCAGAGATGGAGGCCGGGCAGGGGCATGACTCGCGCGGGGCGGTGCTTAACTCGTGAACAGGTGGTGCGCCAAACCGCACGCGCCGACGAAACCGAACACTCCGGCCAGAACGACTCCGGGCATGTTCACCAGGATGGTGCAGAAAAACAGGCCGAGCGCGGTGGCGGCGGAAAAGGCTAGCGGCAACGTGTGGCCTTGGAGGTAGAATAAGGCCCCGGTGAAGCCAAACCCAAGCATGGCGGCGAAACGCACCACCGGGTAGGCGCCGACCGAGCCCAGGGCCAGGCATACCCCGAGCAGAAGGTTGAACCCGCCGAAAAGCGCGAGCGGCGACTGGAGCAGCGCGAGAGGCTTGAGCGAAAAAACGACGTCGATGTGCGGAAGGATGTAGGCGACGGCCGTGACGAAAAGCA
>JBDLWD010000411.1:0-6241 GCA_039804465.1 Verrucomicrobiota bacterium
AATCTCATTACTTTCGAAGTCAATCTGGCCCCAGGTCAGGGAAGCGACGTCCTTGAGCCGTTGGCCGGTGTAAACCCCGACCAGAACCAACCCGCGCCATTCATTCTTACAGAATTGAAGCAAGGTTTTGAGTTCAGGTATGGTGAACGGGCGGCGGTTGCCCTCGCTGGTCTTGAGGACAGGGATCTTCGCGGCGTGGTTATCCGTGATCAATCCATCGCGCCAAGCGGATTGGAACAGGGTTCGGACGACCTTAAGCTTGTTGTTAACGGTGCGAGCAGAGGTCTTGGCCGCCGAGGTATCCCGCCATTTGGCGAGGTCGGTCTTTGTGATGTAAGAAATCGGTTGGTTGGCCTTTTCGCCGAGGATTTCGATCAGATCAGCAATAATGCCCTTGTAGGAGGCAAGGGTAACAGCGGCAGCCTCGCCTTTCTTACGTTCCAGAAATTGCCGGGCGTAATCGGCGAGGGTAACGGTGATCAGGGGAGTGCCGTGGATGGATTCGTGAACGTCAGAAAGAATCCGTTGGACCTGGTCGGCGGTGGCGCGGCGCTCGGTGGCCTCAGTCATGGCGGCAAGAAGCTTCTGGGCTGTCTTCCGGTCGGCCGTCTTGGTGGAACGGAAGACGCGGCGACCGTCGGGAAGGGTAAACGCGGCCCAGTAAAACGGGCTTTTTTTCCGCTTATGCAGGGAGGCCATGCCTCAAACACTGCTAACACCAGTGCTAACTTTCAATATCGTTTTAAAAAGTTCTGAATCATTCTTCCCCTATGAAAGATGTGTAAGTCTCTGTAAGGAAACGAGTCACAGGTTCGAGTCCTGTGGCGTCCACCATCGTTCATGGTCCGGTTATGGAACCACGCGATTTTTGGGGCAAAATGCTATTTCGGCCTCAGACATGGGTGGCAAAAGCCAACTCCGCAAGGCCTTCTGCTGTAAGCGCTTTCACTTGAAGAAAGCAGACGATGGGCAGGAGGCGATGGGCTCGGGCGCCAAAAAGCCCGGGGCCTTTCGGTCCCGGGCTTTTTTTGGGGGCTTCGCTAAAATCAATCGTGGAAGCTCAGGGTCTCGCCTTGGCTTGGTGCTGCCGCGATCTTCGGCGCCATGGAGGGTTTGGCGAGGGTCTGTATTCGAGGAGAGATGGCGGCCTTGGCTGGTTTTGGTTTGGGCGCGGTGGTGGCTGCCATGATGGTCGGGCGTTGATGACGCGGCGCGGGGGTGACCGGTGCCGCAGGCGCGGCGGGAGCCGAGTGGGTGGTCGCAGCGGGGGTAGCCGTGGCGCGTGGTGCGGACGGGGTGACCTTGGCGGCCGGGGTCGGCCGGGTGGCGCCGACGAGCGCGGCGAGTTTGGCCGCGGCCTGCTGCAGTTCGGCGGACTGGGCGTTCAATTCCTCCGCGGACGAGGCGGTTTCCTCCGCGCCGGCTGCGTTGGATTGGGTTACCCTGTCCATCTGCGAAACGGCGGTGTTGATCTGGGTGAGGCCTTCCGACTGCTCGTGCGAGGCGGTGGCGACCTCCGCTATGAGGTGGTCGACCTCACGGACCTTGGCGAGGATTTCGCCGAGGCCGGCGGAGACGCGTCTGGAGAGCTCCACACCTTGAACAGAGCGCTGGGTGGCGTCGGCTATCTTGTTGGCGGTTTCCTTGGCGGCGATCGCGGAGCGCTGGGCGAGGGAGCGGACCTCGTCGGCCACCACGGCAAAGCCGGCCCCGGCCTCGCCGGCGCGGGCGGCCTCCACGGCGGCGTTGAGGGCGAGGATGTTGGTCTGGAACGCGATTTCGTCGATCGTCTTGATGATCTTCGAAATATCTTGGGACGACTGCTGGATGGCGTTCATCGCCGCTTGCATGCGCTCCATCTCGGCGGCGCCGGATTCGGCGGAGGCGCGGGCGTGGTTGGAGGCGGCTTTGCCGGCCTGCGCGTTGTCGGCGTTGCGCTTCGTCATGCTCGAGAGTTCCTCAATGGACGAGGAGATCTCTTCTAGAGAGGCGGCCTGCTCGCTGGCGCCTTCTGCGAGCGATTGGCTGGCGGCGGACACCTGGTCGGACGCGGAGGCGACCTGAAGTGAGCCCTCGGTGAGCGATTGGGCGGTTGTGGTCAGCGCGCGGTTTACGCCGCGGATGATGAGATAAGCGGCGGCGAGTCCGGAGAGCACGGTGATGGCCAGTCCCCAGGTGACGCTGAGCGATGCGTCCTTGAGTTCGACCGAGGCCTGATCGGCGAACTCGAGGGTGCTGTTCACCGATTGATCCAGGATCGTGTTGACGACGGAATCGAACTTCGCGGCGGCTGCGCCACGGGCTTTGTTGACGGCATCCGCGTGCTCCATGTTTTTCACCAGCGCCAGCACGCCCTCGCGGTAGTGGGATGCGGCTGCGGCGACATCTTCGAGCAGGCGGACGTCCTCGGCTTGGACCGTCATGGAGAGGACCTCGCGGCGCACCTCCTCCATCTTTTCGAAGTTGCCGAGGGCCTGGTGGAGGAGCCCGACATCGTGATTCGCCTGGGCCTTTTGGGCGCGGACGCGGATGGAATTGCCGAGTTCCAGTATGTCGTTGGCCCGTTCGATCTTCAGGCGACGCTCCTCGAGCTTGGCGGGTTCGGCGTCGGCTTTGATTTCCTCGGAGAGCGTGACGCCCTGGCCTTTGACGTAGTGGTCGAGCGCTCCGACGAATTTCTCGGCTTGGGAGTCGAGCAAGCCGTGTATGCGTCCCAGTTCGGCGATATTGGCCTCGGTGGCCTCGAGTTGTTTGCGGTAGGCGGCGACGGCTTGGTCGGTCTCTTTGATGCCTTCGGCCAGGGCGGTGAGGGAGGGCTGCGCGGCCGAAAGTTCGCGAGCCTGCTTCAGCTCGGCCTCGACCTTGGCCAAGTTTTCCCTGGTCTGCTTGAGGAACTTCTCGTCGCCGGTGTAGCTGTAGGAGCGCGCGCTTTTTTGCGTTTCCGCCGAAGCCTGGGACAAATGGGAGCTCACGCTGGCCTGCGGAGTAACCGCCTTTGCCAGGTAGGTGGAGCCGGTGACGGCCTGGGACATGTGCCAAACAGCGTAGCCGCCGAGTCCGGCGGATAGCAGCAAGAGCAATCCGAAGCCGCAGGCGACTCGTTGCCCTACGGTGAGGTTATTCAATTTCATGGCACTAAAGGTTGGGGCAGGACGCGAGTTTTGATGTGTTCTATATCGGCTCACCGCGAGCCCTGCTTGATGGGAAACCGAAAGGTTTTCGCGATTAGACCATGTCCGGTAAATGAAAAAGGCACGATGCTCTTATCGCGATCGGTCATTCCAAGGAATGGGCCGGATGTGCCGGGCCTGAATATCTCTGCCAAGTCTTACGGCGCCTGTGATATCGCCCACTTGAAAACCACTCGAAGCGCGTATGGCAGCGCCGACAGGGGCTCCGTAACCTGACAGGGGAACGGGCCTATTTCCTACCTATTCCGTAAACGTCTTGGACTAGCCTGAAAACCGGGTCGTGTCGCGATGCTTTCCTTGTGGGTGCGGCACCAAATAAATTACCGCTGGATTGCATTTGAAACGCGGGAAGCGTTCTTTGGCTTTGTTCGCCCCCGGATTTTTTCTCGGCGACCGCGAACGCCTAAATTCACGCGGTTTTGTGTCGTTAGTTTCCTCAAGAGTGTCTTCCTCCCCATCCATGTCCAAGCCTTCGCCCAAAATGTCGTGCGGGCCGTATTCGGACGACGAGATCAAGCAGCGCATCGAGCGCTGCCCCAAGCTGGCCTCTTTGGACAGCATCAACCGGAAGCTCGCGGGTCTCGTAAACTCGGAGCAGAGCTACACCTCCCAGATCGCCGAGCTGATCCGTCGCGACCCCTCGCTCACCGCACGCCTGTTGAGGATGGTGAACAGCGTCTATTTTGGTCTTAGCGCGAAGGTGAACAACATCGAGGAGGCGGTGCTCTACATGGGGCTGCGCCAGATCAGGGAGCTTTCCATGGCCACGCCGGTGATCGAGGAACTCGAGCGCCTGGGCCCCGTTTCTCCGCGCCTGCCGTGGCGCGAGCTTTGGCAGCATTCGATCGGCTCGGCCATCGTCACCCGCGAGATTCTTTCGTTCACCGACCTGCTCGTCGACGACGACACCGATTACATCATCGGTTTGCTGCACAACGTCGGCAAGGTGGTGCTCGCCACGACCTGGCCCGCCGAGTTTGAGCAGATCGTGGAGCGCGAATACACGACTCCCGAGGAGGTCTGCCAGGCGGAGCGCCTTCTGATCGGCTGGGACCACGCCGCAGTGGGCGGCTTTTATCTGGAGCGCCATCAACTGGCGCCCGAGATCACTGCGGCGGTTCGCTTTCATTCCTCGCCCGATCTCGCCGGTGAGCACCAGCGCTTCGCCGCGGCCGTTCAGGTGGCCGACCGCGTGGTCCGCGAGCTGGGCATAGTCGGCGGGTTCGAGCGCATCTCCCCGAGTTTGCCGCCCTGGGCCGAGACTCCGGGCTGGGCCATGCTGTTCCCCGGGGACACGCGCGAGGCCGCGCAGGCGCGCGCCGCGGTGGAGCAGTTGATGGTCCGCCTGCCCGAGCAGCTTGTGAACATGGTCTAGGCCCGGCTCGCAATGAACTCAGAGTCTTCTCTCCCGACCACATCCGCGCCCGCCGCTCCCGAGGCCCTCGCGCCTTGGGCCGACAGCCTTGAACTGGCCGTTCTGGTCTCCTGCGAAGACGGCCGCATCCTCGAGGTGAACCGCGCCTTCGCGCGCAAGTTTGGCAACCCCGCCGCCCTGCTGGCCGGAAGGGTTTTCGCCGATTTCCTCCACCCCGATGACGCGCGCGAGTGGGCCGACATCGCGCCCCGCCTGGCCAGGCCGCCCTTTCACGTTTCCCGCGAGCATCGCTGGCAGACCGCCCAGGGCTGGCGCTGGATCGCGTGGGAGGAGACCGCGGTCCGAGGCGAGGACGGCGCGCCGCGCGCGGTGCGCTCCATCGGGCGCGACGTCACCAAGCATCGTCTGGCGGAGGAGCATTATCGCAAACTCGCCCAGGCCATCGAGCAGGCTCCGGTCTCCATCGCCATCACCACGCCGGGCGGGACACCGCAGTATGTAAATTCCCGATACACCGAGGTCACCGGCTACACCCTCGAGGAGATTTTCGAGCGCAAGATCCCGCTCCTTCGCGAAGGGCACTCCGGCGAGGCCGCCTACCGACGCTTTTGCGCCGTGGTGGCCGCGGGCAGCAAGTGGGCCGGCGAACTGCGCTCCCGGCGAAAGGACGGCGGCGAAAACTGGGAATTTGTCCAGGTTTCCCCGATACGGGACCATCTCGACCAGATCGCCTATCTGCTTTGCCTCCGCGAGGACATCTCCGAGCGCAAGGCGATGGAGGAGCGGCTGCGCCAAGCCCAGAAGATGGAGAGCCTGGGCAACCTCGCCGGAGGCATCGCCCACGACTTCAACAACATCATCTCCATCATCCGGGGCTTCACCGAGCTGTCGCTGTCCCTGCGATCGGGCGACGAGCATCTCACCCGCTATCTGCAGGCCGTGCACGCGGCCGCGCTGCGCGCCGCGTCGCTCGTGGGCCAGATACGCGCCTTCAGCATGAAGACCGAGGTGACCTACCGCGCGATCCAGCTGAACGCCATCGTGCGCGAACTCAGCGGCCTCATCAACGAGACCTTTCCCCGCGGCATAGATCTGCGTCTCGATCTGGACGACACGCTCGACAGCTTTGCCGCCGATCCTGACCAGATCCGCCAGGTCCTGCTGAATCTCTGCGTGAATGCGCGCGACGCCATGCCTGACGGCGGCGTGCTCACCGTCTCCACCGGTCGCGTCTCCGGTCGCCAGATGGCGACGCTCGGCCTGGATCCCACGCTTGATTACGCGAACCTGCGCGTGACCGACACCGGAGTCGGCATGACTCCAGAGGTGCGGGCCCGCATTTTTGAGCCGTTTTTCTCGACCAAGCAGGACAGCGGAGGCACGGGTCTGGGTCTTGCGACCGTCTATGGAAACGTGCGCAACCACCAGGGTGCGGTCGACGTGCAGAGCGATCCCGGCAAGGGGGCCAGTTTCAACGTCTACCTGCCCCTGCGCGAGCGCGGCGAGGAGCGTAGCGGAGCGGTCGTCGATATGCCCGGTTCCCAAGGCATTCCGCGCGGCAATGAGCGCATCCTAGTGGTGGAGGACGAGCTGCCCATTCAGGAAATGCTGGGCGTCGTGCTCGGCCAAGCCGGTTACCGCGTGGAGTCGGTCATGAACGGCGCGGAGGCCATTG
>JBDLWD010000412.1:0-8652 GCA_039804465.1 Verrucomicrobiota bacterium
CCGCGCCTTCATCGACTTCTACCACGACATCCTCGGGGACAGCGCTCCTTTCGGCCTGCTGGTGAATTTCCACGGCGCCACGCTGCCGCGCGGCTGGTCCCGCACCTATCCCCACCTCATGACCGTCGAGGCGGTGCGCGGCTACGAATTCATCACCTTCGAGCAGCCCAACGCCGACCGCGCGCCCGCCCACATTGCGATGCTGCCTTTCGCCCGGAATGTTTTCGACCCGATGGATTTCACCCCGCTCTGCCTGGAAGGGCCGGGAAAGATCAAGCGCCGCACCACTGTGGGCTGCGAGCTGGCCACGACGGTTCTCTACACCTCGGGCGTGCAGCACTACGTCGAGATCCCCGAGGTGATGGCGAAACAGCCGGACTACGTGCGCACCTTCCTGCGCGAGATCCCAGTCGCCTGGGAGGAGTCGCGTTTCCTCGCGGGTTACCCCGGCAAGCTGGCCGTCTTTGCCCGTCGCGGCGTGGACGGGCGTTGGTGGATAGGCGGCGTGAATGGCGAGGCCGAGGCGAAGACGGTCGAGATCCCGCTCGCCGCCATCGGGCTGAAGAAGGGCGTGTTTGCGGTCATCGAAGACGCGGCGGCCGGAGGCTTCGCGCAACGCGAGCAGAAGTTTTCGGCCGACTCGATGACGTTAAGAGTCGAGTTGAAGCCTTACGGCGGATTCGCGGCGGTGAGTGTAAAACTCTGAGCCGAGGCCCGAGCCGCGGCCGCGTTCTCGGTGAGTTTAAGGACGCGGGCGTAGTGGCCGATAAGCGCGTCCACGTGGGTCTCCGTGGTCCAGGGATCGCTCCAATACCAGTCGTAGGCGGCGCGGCCCAGCTTGGCTGCGAGCGCGTCGTCGGACGCCAGTTCGCGCATGCGCGTGGCGAGCGAATCTACCGAGCCGTGGCTAAAGTGCAGGCCGGTGCGTCCGTGTTGCACTATCTCAGATGCGGCGCAGCCGTCCGAGACGATCACGGGGATGCCGACCGAGGCCGCCTCCACCGCGACGAGGCCGAGCGTCTCATACCACGTGGGTGGAAAAACGAGCGTGCGTGCGCTGCGCAACTCCGCGCGGATCTGGGCGGGTCCGAGCCAGCCGGTGAAGCGCGCATCCGGGCAGAGGCGTCGCAGCTCGGGCCCGAGTTCTCCGTCGCCGACGAAGACGGCGGGCAGGCCGGTGGCGCGCACCGCCTCGGCGAAAAGGCGGACGCCTTTCTCCGCAACGAAGCGCCCCACGTAGAGGAAGGCGCGTTCGCGGGCCGGGGCGGCCGGGCCGAGGTCGACGGCGTCGACCGGGTTGCGCAACATGGCGGCAGGCGTGCCTGGCGGCAGATGGGGACGCAGGAGGGAAAGGCTGAATTCGGACACGCCGAGAAAGGCGGATACTCGTCGCGGCAGACCGAGCCAGCTGTTTTGCAGGGCGGTGCGGGCGACGCGCCAGAGCTTGTGCGCGTAGTGGCGGCGGTCGCAGTGGCAGGCGACGCAGGAGAGGGAGAGCGGCTCGCGGCGGCAGATTTGTCCCCGGCCGTGGTCGAAGAGGCCGCCGTTCGGGCAGGTAACAAAGAAATCGTGCAGCGTGACGACGAGGGGGAAACCCAGATCGGGCGCGACGGCGAGGGCGAAGGGCGAGAGGGCCTTCATCCAGGTGTGCGCGTGCACGATGGTGCGGGCGGGATCCTTGCCGGCTAGCACGCGGCGTAGGGCGTCGACGGCGGACCCGTTGCGCAGGCCGGAGGCGAGGGCTCGCAGTCGGCGCGGATCCTTGGCGATCTCGGGCTGGCCTAGGCAGACCACATCGAGATTGGGAACGTCGCGAAGCTCGGGTGCGATTGGTCCCACACAAGAGAAATAGGTGACGCGCACCCCGCGCGCGGCCAGACCGAGCGCCGAGGCGACGGCCACGGCGGTGGACCCGCCGGTGGTGCTGGCGTAGTCGTTGAGAATGACCGCTTCCATCCCGTCGGGAGGGGTGTTCATGCGGTGCGGCCGGCGCCTTCCTGGAGCAGGGCGTAGCTGGTGCGGAAGCCGCGCTTGCGAAAACGTTCCATGTAGCGAGGCAGGTTGTAGAGCCGGTAGAGCAGACGGGTGGATAGGCGCTGGAAGGAGGTGCGGGGGCGGGGCAGGAGGCGTGCCACGATGGCGTCCTGTTCCGCTCTGGTTACGGATGTTTCGGTGGAGAGCTGGCCTTCGCGCAGGCGGAACTGGGCCACGCATTCCGGCTCGTAGCGGAAACGCTCGCCCGAGGCGTAGGCGCGAAGCCAGAAGTCGAGGTCGGCGCAAAGCCGGTAACGCAGATCGAAGCGGCCGAGCCGATCCACCACCTCTCGATGAAACGCCATGCCCTGTTGCATGAGCGGGCTGATGCCTTGCTGAAGAAGCGCGGGAATCCAGGCGGGGTTTTCCGCCGTGGTTATCCGGCTGATGCGCCCGCCTTGCCCGTCGATCAGTTCCACATCGCCGTAGAGCACGGGCGCGGGCCGCGTCTCACGGAGGTTCTCCAGCATCATGCGTCCGAAGCCCGGAAGCAGCGCGTCGTCGTCGTTGATGTAGGTGAACCAATCCCAGCGAAAGACCGCGGCCTCGAGGCCGGCGTTGATCGCCCCGTAGATGCCTCCGGCCCGTCCCGGGTCGGGAACCACGAGGGCGTGCGGATACCTTGCGGATAATTCGGCGACTTTGCGGGCCGGGGTGGAGATGATGTGGCGGACGCGCAGCGGCTGCGCCTCGACCGAGGCCATCGTTAGGTCCAGATAGGGTGATTCGCCAAGCGTCGGGGTGACGACAAGCAGGGAGGTTTGATCATTCATGGTAGAAATCGGAGAACGTGTTCACCGGGAGGTTCGGAAGAAGTGGGTGACAGGGTGGATTGCTCCGCCTGGTTTCAGGCGGGCGGACGGCGGGAAAAATTCGACCAGACCCTGCCGGCGGCTTCACGCAGCGCGGTGATGTCGCGCACCGGACGCGCGGGCACGCCGAGGCATACCTGACGGGCCGGAAGGCTTCGCACGACCACTGCGCCGGCGCCTATGACGGCGTCATCGCCAAGCTCGACTCCGGCACAGATGGTGACGCGTGCGCCGCACCACACCCGGTGGCCCACGACGACCGGGGCGGACGCGGGGGCGAGTGTGGCGAGATCGTGGGTCCCCGCGTTGATGCTGAGTCCCGGCGCGGCGAGGAAATCATCTCCGATCACCACGCGATCGAAGGCCGTTATCCTGCTGTCCGGGTTGAGGGTGACGCGTTCTCCGAAGGTGATGTTTTCCGGGTGGTCGAACCACACTTCCGGGCCGATCCACAAGGTGTCGTGCGGGCAACTGGCGCCCATGCTTCGAAGGGCCCAGGCCTGGAGTGCGCCGACCAGCGGCGTGCCCGGGACGCTGATCGCGCCGAGCGCCCCGACAAAACGATTGAGCAGGCGATTGCGGATCTTGCGCAGAAGGTGAGTCATGATTTGCAGCCCGCGCCAGAAGCCGGATCGACGCGGAGGGTCGTGCCAGAGCCGCGCGGGAGAAATGAGTGCCGTGCGGTTCATGCGACCGAGGTGGATGCCGTTTCCGGGGTGGATGATGCAGCGGAGGAGACTGATTCGGCTAAACGCAGGTAGCGCCGGGCCTCGAGCAAGGTGCCGAGAAAGCTGAACGGCAGGCAGCCCAGGATCAGTCCGAGCGCCACGCCCGCCGCGCCTAGTCGAGCGACGAAGACGTTCATCAGCACGACCCCCGCCGCCGCGCTTATGAGACTGTAGAGGGTGACGCGCCGGATCTCGGAGACGCCCGCCAGCAGGAAGCCGAAAGGCTGTTGCAGCAACACGAGTGCATTCCAGGCGAAGAGCAGAACTATGAGCGGCCAGGAAAGTCCCTCGACCGGGTGGCCCACCCAGCGGGCCAGCAGCCAAGGTGCCACGAGGGCGCCGCCCAGCATCGGGAGCACGCTGAAGACGACGGTGGCGCGGAACGAGCGCCGCAAGGCCTGGCGCATCCAGTCGAACTCGCCGCGCGCCTTGGCCCTGGAGTAGGCGGGCCAGAGCGGCAGCATGAACGCGTTCTGCACCACGCTGAAGAGATTGAAGAGGCGCTGCAGAAGGTTGAACGGGGTGACAGAGGAGGCGCCGAGTTGGGTGGAGATGACCAACTGCGGAAGGGTGAATAGAACCGTGTTGAGAACTTGCTGGGCGCCGAAGCACGCGCCGAGTCCGAGCAACTCGCGGAGCAGGGCCGGGCGCATGCGGTAACGCCAGACCGGCAGCCAGCCGAGCGGCGCCAATTGGGCGATCAGCAGCACGAGGTTGGACAGCACTAGCGCGCCCTGTCCGGCCGCGACGATCGCGACCAGCCCCCAGTCGTGCCAGGCGGCTAGGGCGACGGTGGCCAGCGCGACAAGACTGCCCCCGGCCTGCGCCAGATTGCAGGCCCAGCCCTGCTGGCGGGCGTAGGCCAGGCGTTGGGCGAGTCCTAGGGGGAAGCCGGCGCAGAAGGAAAGGGCGGCTATGAAGGCCGCGGTCGGCGCGGCGGCAATGACCGCGGGGTCGCGCAACCCGAACAGCCGGACGAAGTCCACGCGCTCCAATGCGAAGTGACAGATGAGTCCCAGTCCTGCGCCGGCCAGAGCGAGAAAAAGAAAGGCGCTGCCGAAGCAGGCCCGGGCGCGCGCGCGCTCCCTGGGGCCGTCTTGGGCAAAAGCCTCCGCGAGGCGATTCTGGACTCCCACGCCCAGACCGAAATCCGCGAAGACGACCAGTCCGGCCAGGCTCGCGAAGGTCATCCACAGGCCAAAGGACTCGGCTCCGAGCGACTTGACCACGATGGGCACCTGGAGGAGCTGGCTTGCCACGCCCACGCCGCGCGCGGCGATAGAGGTGACGAAGAACATGGCGAGCGCTCTCGGGGGACGGCCGCCGATGCGGGCGCGCAGTTTATCGCCCAAAAAACGCACGAGCTTCATGGCCGGGCCTCCGGCGATGCCTGTTCCCGTTGTTCGCGTCCCGCGCGCGCCACCATGACCACCAGGACGGCGGCGAGCGCGATTTGGACGCGGTGCGCTCCGGAAAATGGCGAGAGAAAGACATTGAACAAGGCCAGGCAGAGCAGGAACTGCCCGAGCGCGGAGAGAGGCGTCCAGGGAAGCACGATCACCTCAAGATAGAGCGCCCGCGCGAGAGCGGCGGAAAACAGCAGGAAGAAAGCTCCCCCGAAAATGCCGCCCTCGGCGAGCGTGACGAGAATCTGGGAATGCAGGGCGCCCGCATCCTCCTCGATCTCGTTCGCCCCGGCGAAGCCGCCTACGCCGGCGAGGCGCGCCCCCTCCTCGCGCAGGATCATGAAATTATCCATTACCCGCGTGCGGCTGAACCAGGAGCCGTTTCCAATCCACGGCGACTCGCGAAACGCTTCGAGCGCGGCCACGACCATGGCGGTGCGTTCCACGTCGGACCGGCTGGAGCGATCGCCGTCGCGGTTGCCGTGGGTGTGCGCGTAGACTGCGCCGCCGATGAGCAAGCCCGTGGCGAGTCCCAGCGGGGCGATCCAAGCGAGCCAGACTCGTGGAAAGAGCCTGACCACGCTCAAGGCACCGACAAGCAGGCAGATCATGCCGAGGCTGCGAAAATCCAGGATGAAGTGTAGCAGGCCAAGACTGGCGGCGACCGAGGAGGCGAGCAGGGGGCCACGCCTGCCGGCGAGCAGCAGCGCACCCACGGTGACTGGAAGGGCGTAGCCAAATTTCCAGACGTCGCCGAAGAGGGCGCCGAAGAGAGCGACCTTGAGAATCTCACCGAGTTGAACGCCTGCCACGAGCAACACGAAATTGGCGGAGGAGCAGCCCGCGAGGTAGGCGATGGCGGCGAGGTCGATCGCGAGGAAAACCATGCGAGACCATCCGCGCAGGTAGTCCGAGGGCGCGCTGTCGCGCCAGAGATCGGACACGACGTAGGCGACCAGCGCTATGCCCTGGGCCGCGAGCAGCGCCAGAAAGAGCGGCTCGCGCCAGAGCTCTCCCGGCCAGGCGCGGAGGAGGGCGGGGATGAGCAGGGCCCACGCCGCGGCGGCAAACAGGAGCAGTTCCCCGACGGGCAGCAGTCCTCCCACCGAGACGGTGAACGGCGTTAGCAGGCCGGCGCCGAGAGACGCCGCGGCGGCCGCGGGCATGGCGCCGGCGCCGGCGGGAATGAGGGGCGCGCAGGAGGACGGGGCGGGCATCGCGGATCAGGCCCAGGCCTCCTTGGCGGAAAACAGCTCCCGCCCGGCCGCGCGCGCGGCGGCCGGGCGAGCGGCCGCGGGCGGGCGGCGCGGGGGGGGCGCGATGCCCCGCTCCACCACGAGCGAAAGGAAATTTTCGGAGAAAACGTTCCAGTTGTGCCTTCGCGCGAAGGTTTCGAAGGACTGGGCGCAGAGGCGATCGTAGCGGGAGGGATCAAGGAAGGCCGCTGCTATGAGATCGGCGTAGGACGGGCCCTGCGCGTCCAGCGGCAGCAGGTGGCCGTTATATCCATCCTGCACCACGCCCCGGACCCCGCCGGTGTCGGTGCTAATGGCGGGCACGCCGTAGGCGTTGGCCTCGGCGAAAGTCATGCCGTAGCACTCGGCGCGAGAGGGGACGAAGACGAAGTGCGCCTGGGTGAAAAGCTCGTGCAGGCGGGCCATGTCGTCCGGGATGCGCGGACTGAGCAGGCCGTGCCCGTGCAGCCAGGGAAGCCCGCGGTGGCGCATCGGCACGGCGCAGCCCACGACGTCGACGTGCACGCGGTGACCTAGCTTGGCTAAACAGTAGGCGGCGTGGATGAGAATGTCTCCCCCCTTGCGCTCCCAGTGTCGCCCGACGAAGAGCAGGCGGAGCTGGTCGCGCCGACGGGACTCTATCCAGCCGCGCACCTCGGGCCAGGTGTTTTCCTGGCCTATGTTGGCCCCGAAGGGGATGACGGCCACCTTTGCGGGGTCGGCCCCGTAGTCCCGGATGGCGGACCGGGCCGCCCAATCGGCGGAGTAGACGCAAAGCGAGGCGCGGGCGATGGCGGCGGCCTCCTGTTCGTGGCCCATGCGCAGATAAGCGGGCGAGAGGCCGGTGAAATCCCAGTAGTAGTCCAGCATGTTGGCGAAGGTCGCGTCGGAGCAAAACACCACTGGACGCGTGGTCCTCAGCGCTCCCACGATTTCGGAGCCCGGGGTGTATACGAAGTCGTAGTCCTCGTCCGCGGTGCGGGCCTCGAACTCGTCGGCGGCGGCCTGAAGGTAGGCCGGTTCGCGGTCGGAGCGGTAGCGGTGGCCGGAGAGGCGGGCGAGCACCTTGCGGCCCAGGGCGCGCGGGGGCCGGGTGGCGAGAGGGAACACGGGGATGATTTCCGCGCCGAGCCGTCGGAACCCCGCGAGCGAGGAGGCCGGAAGGCCGGACTGGACCGCGGGATTGGCGGCGTCGTGGTGGAACGTGTAGGCGATTTTCATGGACGGTCGGAAAGGAGCTGGACGGCGGTTCCGGGCATGGGTCAGCACGCGTTCTTGCGGCTGAAGAGGGTCATGAGCAGGATCCGGATATCGAGCAGCAGGCTCCATCGCTCGATGTAGTGCAGGTCGCAGCGGATGCGCTCGCGCAGGTCGGTATCGCCGCGGAAGCCCTTGACCTGGGCCCAGCCGGTGATGCCGGGCTTGATGCCGTGGCGCGCGTTGTAGTGCGGTATGGCCTCCTTGAACCCGACGATGAGCTCGGGTCGCTCGGGGCGCGGGCCGACCAGGCTCATGTCGCCCTTGATCACGTTCCAGAACTGGGGGAGCTCGTCGATGTTCCAGCGGCGTATGAAGGCGCCGATGCGCAGGCGGCGCGGATCGTCCTTCACGCTCCAGCCGGCGCGTCCGGGGGTTTCGGCGTCGAGCCGCATGCTGCGGATCTTGATGATTTTAAACCGGCGGCCGTCCCGTCCCTGGCGCGTCTGGGTGTAGAATATCGGCCCCGGGCTCTCGCGGAAGACAAGATAGCCGAAGAGCGCGATAAGCGGCGCGCTGAGCACGAGGCCGACGACACCTCCTAAAAGATCGAGGGCCTCCTTCACGGCCAGGTTGCAGGGGTTGTCGAGGGGAAGCCGCGACAGGCCGAGAACTGGCACGCCGTTCATGGTCTCGAGGTGAAGTCCGGAGAGCAGGATCTGGAAGCAGCCGGGGAGGATCTTCAGCTCGATCATCTCCTTTTCACACAATCCGGCCAGCCCCGCCGCCTCGCCGGCCGGCACGTTCATGTCCGCGAGCACGACGAGATCCACCGCGTGTCGTCCGATCAATTCACGAAGTTCCGGATATTCGCCGAGCCGGCGCAGCCGGGCGGGCGGAGTCCGGTTGTAGCGGCCGTCGGGGGATGGAACGCAGCCGGCCACTTCATAAAAGGGATCGCGGGCCGAGACGACGGCATCGGCGAATGCGGCCGCGGGCTCTGACCAGCCGACGAAAACGATCCTACGATGAAGCGGGTCGCGCGCGGTCGCGCGGGCGATGTAGCGATCAAGCGCGGCGCGCCAACCGATCAGGGCAAGGGTGGAGGCGGCCGCGCCGAGGAAAAGATAGACCCGTGAGATGTCGCTCTCGGGGCGCAGCAGGGCGGCGAGGGTGAAATGCGCCAGCAGCCATGCGCCCGCGGTCTTGAGCAGGGCGACCAGGGCCCGGCGTAGTCTGA
>JBDLWD010000413.1:0-4536 GCA_039804465.1 Verrucomicrobiota bacterium
CGGTGTAACCTCGCGGGCATCTGGCGATTCGCTCAACACCTCGATGCACTCACGAGTGCACCTCGGGTTTCGCTCATCCCCATCCGCTCCACGATCTTTCGCCGGCTCATCGGCTCCAATCACGGTTTTCGGGTTTAACCTAGCCGTGGGCGAAAAATCGAGGACCTAAAGTCTAAAGGTTATCAGCCATTGGTGTTATCCGTGTGCGGGTGGTCAAAATACTCAGACTCCCGCCACGATCAGGCGCAGGGAATCCAGCCGAAGTCGCGCCTGCTCGATGGCCGTGCGCGTCTGCAGCACCTGGCGCTTGGCCAGATCGATTTCCTTGCCGCTCACGTGGTCGTTCACCTTGGACAAATCGACCAGTCGCTGCAGCTCCGCAGTGAGCGCGGCCGCGGCGGACTCGCGGGCGGCCTGCTTGATCGTCTTGCTCCGCTCGGTCGCCTTCCCGGTCGCGGCTTCGACCATCGTCTTGAGCAGGTGGGCGTTGAACCCCGGTTTCTCCAGGAAGCGCGGCAAGGGGGCGTCCTCCGCCATTTCCAGCTCGGCGTCGAATTCGACGTCGTCCGTCAGATCATGTCCGTGGATGTCGAGCAGCACCCGCACCGGCGTGGGAGAGAGAAAGCGGTCAATCTGCCACTTCGCGTCCGCCACCGCCTCGAGCACGAAGACCGCCTCGAGAAGCAGATTCGGCTTTTTCGCCTCAAGCGTGCAAAAGGCGGTCGTGCCCGCCGGCGAGTCGACCAGCAGATCGATCGTGTCCTGCACCAGCGGATGATCCGCCGAGAGGAAACGGATATCCTCGCGCGCGATCGCACGCGCCCGGTCAAAGGTAGCCAGCATGCCGTCGCGCGGGATCGAGGGAAATCCCTCCACGTAGGCGTGGCTCGCGTCGATCGTGACGTCGCCCTCCTCGTGCTCCTTCACCCGCACGCCAAAGTGGTCGAGCAGCTCGACCAGGAAACGCTCCAGAAACGGCGACTCGTCCGCCGCGCGCACCTTTTCGAGCACCCGCTCCGCCACCTCGCGATCGAAGGAGTTCAGCTCCAGCAGGCGGTCGCGCCCCTTCCTCAACTTCTCCGTCAGCGCGGCGTGGAAGGCCTGCGTCTCCTTCACGAGCGCATCGAGCTGCCTGGGCGTCGTGCGTTTCTTCGAGTCCACGCAGTTGATCGCCAGCGCGAGCAGCCGGTCCTTGAAGGCCGCGTGATAATCGTCGCCCGCCTGGAGGGGCGCCTCCAGGGCGCCCAGCCCGCGGTGATACCATTCCGCCACGCACTCGTCGGCGCCGCCGGCGACGCAGGGCACGTGCACCTGGATGGTCTCCGTCTGCCCGATGCGGTCGAGACGTCCGATGCGCTGCTCCACCACGCCCGGATTGAGCGGCAGATCCCACAGCACCAGATGATGGGCGAACTGGAAGTTGCGCCCCTCGCTGCCGATCTCCGAACAGAGCAGAACTTGCGCGCCTTCCGGCTCGGCGAACCAGGCCGCCTGCCGGTCGCGCTGCACCAGCGGCAGACCCTCGTGGAAGACCCCGATCTTGAAGTTCACCCGGTCCTTCACCGCCGCCTCGATCGCCAGGAGCTTTCGCTCCGAGCGGCAGATGAGCAGCACCTTCGCCGGCGAAATCTTCTTAAAAAACTCCACCAGCCAATCGATGCGCGGATCATCCTTGAACTGGTAGCGGATCGCCGAGATGTCGCCGCCCTCCTCCGCCTCGAGTTCGCGCGCGATGCGCTCCAGGAGGGCGGGCGTCGCGCCCTGCACCGGAGCCGCGAGGTATTTTCGCTTCGGGAAACCGCTCATCGCAGCGCGCGTGTTGCGAAAAACCACCCGCCCCGTGCCGTGCTGGTCGAGCAGCGTGCGCACCAGCGCCTCGCGCGCGCCAGGCCGGCCCGCCTCGAGCGCGCCCAGCAGCTCGGCGAGCCGCTCCGGATCGGCGTCGAAAATCGTCTTCAGCGTTTTCTGGTCGGCGGCCGTCGGCGTCTTGCCCTCGACCAGCTTCTCCGCGACGGCCGCCACCTTCGCGTAGTCCTCCGCCTCCTCCAAAAAACTCTCGAAGTGGTCGTAGCGATTCGGATCCAGCAGCCGCAACCTCGCGAAGTGCCCCGCCTGCCCAAGCTGGGTGGGCGTGGCCGTGAGGAGCAAAAGCCCGGGCGCCTTCGCCGCCAGTTTCTCCACGAGCGCGTATTCCGGGCTCGCCACCGCCGGCTCGGCGCCCTGCGCGGGCGCCCAGCCGAGGTGATGCGCCTCGTCGACGATCACCAGATCCCACCCCGCGGCCACGACCTGCTCCGCCCGCTTTTCGTGGCTCGCCAGCCACGTCGTCGCCGCCAGCCCAAGCTGGGAGGAGAGAAACGGATTCTTATCCGGATCGGCCGCCTCGCAATCGACGCAGCGCTGCTCGTCGAAAAGGGTGAACCACAGGTTGAAACGCCGCAGCAGCTCCACGAACCACTGGTGCATCAGCGCCTCCGGCACGAGCACCAGCGCACGGCCGGCCCGCCCCGTGACCAGCAGACGCTGCAGGATCAGGCAGGCCTCGATCGTCTTGCCCAAGCCGACCTCGTCGGCGAGCAGCACGCGTGGTATCTGGCGATTGGATACCTCGTTCAGGATGTAGAACTGGTGCGGGATCAGATCGATGCGCCCGCCAAGAAAGCCGCGCACCTCCGACTGGCGCAGTCGCGCCTGCGCGCGCAGGGTGCGCAGCCGCAGGTCGAACACCTCGGCCGGATCGGCCTGGCCCGACATGAGCCGCTCCACCGGCGAACCCACGCTCGTCACATCCGAGATGACGTCCTCGCGAACGCGTTTCCCGCCACCGGCGTAAATCAATAATCGACCCTCTTCCGCGACCTCTTCGATGACCAGCGCCGCCCCGTCGCGGGCCGCGATGGTCTCCCCCACCCCGAAGCGCACGCGCTTGAGCACGGGAGTGCCGCGGGCGTAGATGCGCCGCTCGCGCGTGGCGGGAAACTCGATCGTCACCCGCGCGCGGTCGATCTCCGCGACGATCCCGAGCCCCAGTTCGGGCTCTCGTTCACTAACGCAACGCTGTCCGACGGTATCGAGTGACATGAACCCGCCGAAAAGGCGGATTCCTCGCCAGGTTTCAACCCGCGTTTCGCCGAATGATGCGCTCCGTGCGCTGAATCCCGGGCTTTACGAGAGCGGCTGATAACCTTGGGACTTTAGGACCTCAATTTTTCGACCACGGATTTCGCGGATAATCACGGAGACAATCCGATCCACCCGTGCCCAGAAGTAATACCTATCACCTGTTCGTTTTGGATTTATTCAACGCAGAGCCGCGGAGACGCAGAGAGTCGGAAATGATTTTTCATAAGCTTTCTCCTGTCTTTCTCCGCGCCCCTGCGCCTCCGCGTTAAAGTCCGAATCCAAGGTCGAGTTGGTATCTGCCGGTGGCATCAGGCCTGGTCCGGGCGCGCGCACAACGGGATCGAGATACGCAAAAAAGCCCGCCCCTGCCAGGCAGGGACGGGCTTTTGACTGTCTGCGAGCGCTCCGCGCTACGGGATCAGTAGTTGACGCGCAGACGCAGGAAGCGCTTGGGCGTGGTCGCGAGCGACACCGTGTCGGTGATGGTCACGTTGCCGGCGACGTTGGCGGCACCGGTGCTGGGATTGCCATCGACGGCGATGGTGGACCAAGCGCCGGTCAAGTCGCTGGAACCCTCGACCGTGTAGGTGAGCGAGGCGTCGGCGACGCGGGTGTAGGTAAGGCTGAGCGAGCCGCCGGAACGGGCGATCGTGACGTTGGCCTGGCCGGGGGCGACCGGCGAGCTGCCGGTGGCGTATTCGAGGACGTTGGACAGACCGTCGCCGTCGGGATCGGAGGCGGCGAGGGCGGCGTCGCCGGTGAGGCTAAAGCCGGCGGCCCAGCTCTCAAACGGCGTGAGGACGACAGGGCCGGTGGTGACGGTGAGCGTGCCGGTGCCGGAGATCTGGGCGAGCTCGGTGCCGGTCGCAGCGCTGCCCACGGCCTTGTAGGTGCCGGCGTCGAGCTGAGTGGTGCCGACAAAGAGGCGGGCGACGGTGTCGGTGCCGGAGAAGTTGAGCTCCAGGCTGGCCCCGGTGCTGGCCAAGGTCACCGTGGACGCGTTGTTGGCGGTGTTGTCCGCATCGAGCTTCAGGGTGCCGCCCAGAACGGTGGTGTCGCCGGAATAGCCAGGGGCGCTCAGGGTGTAGAGGGAGAGCGCGGTGCCTTGGGCGACGACGGCGGCGGGGCCGGTGATCGGGCCGCTGACCGAGACCGTCTGGTAGTCTTCGTTTAAGCCGGCGGGATAAGCGGCGGGGCGAAGACCGAAACTGAGCGTGCTGCCGGTCGAGGTGGTGATGCCGGAGCCGGTCAGCTCGAGCAAAGGGCTGAGGGCGCCGGAGGAATTGCGAGCCGAAGAGAGACCGAGCACCGCGCCCGAGGACACGGTGACCGGGCCGGAGAGCTGATTAACGAAGAGCTTGTTCTCCTGATTGTAAGTGGTGACGAAGGCGTTGCCGGAGAACGTGAGGGGCT
>JBDLWD010000414.1:0-2823 GCA_039804465.1 Verrucomicrobiota bacterium
GCCTGAAGCCGCCCGTCGCAAGTCGCCTCCGACTTGACCTTTCGGCATGGACGGCTCCTTAACGGTCACCTCCATGCCGGCCCCGGCCCCCATTTCCCCGCTTCGCTCCGGCGTGGCCGCCTTTTTGGCAGGCCTCGTCTTTGCGCTGGGTTTGCTCGCGTGGATGCCCGAGGTCCACGCCCGGCTGCACCATCCGGCGGCCGACCAGGCTTGCTCCGCTGCACACGAAGATGCTTCGCCCGTCCACTCCGCGCCCGAAGGCGACAGCGGCTGCGTCGTCACGCTTTTCGCGCAAGGCTTGCCGACTCCGGTGGCCGCACCCGTTCCCCTGCCTCCGCGCATGCTGGCGGAGACGATCCTGCCGTCGGCGTCTCAAGCCGCGCCAGCACCCGCGCCTGATCGGCTGCACCCGCCTGCCTTGGCCCCGCCCGCGGCGGTTTGAGTTGAATTAGCAAAGCCCGCCCGCCCGCGCGGATGGCTTTTTCCGCCCCGAGATCGCTGCGTCGGTCCCGACCCGGCGGCATCCCCCTGAATATAGCCCGGATCGCGCGCGCATCGCGCGTCTTATTCGCGCCGCCTGCGCGACCGGCACCCTCAAACCGCTCCATCATGCCCTCTTTCTCCTTGCGCACTTCCTCCTTCGTAACGCTCTGCGCCGCGCTCGTCGCGCAGGCCCAGACTCCGGCCGGCCCGTCCACCGCGCCCGACCACGACCACGCCGACGAACCCGTCGTGCTCGAAAACCTCGTCGTCTCCGCCAGCCCGCTGGCTCGCAGCCAGGCAGATCTCGTCGGCTCCACCAGCGTCCTCGCCGGTGCCGCCCTTCAGGAAGCCCGCCAGCCCACGCTCGGCGAGACCCTCGCCGGCCTGCCCGGCGTTTCCTCCACCTACTTCGGCCCCGGCGCCAGCCGCCCCGTCCTCCGCGGCCTCGGCGCCAATCGCGTGCGCGTGCTGGCCAACTCCGCCGACACGCTGGACGCCTCCAACACCTCGCCCGACCACGCCCTCTCCGTCGAGCCCTTCCTCGTGAAGCGCATCGAGGTCGTGCGCGGCCCCGCCTCCCTTCTCTACGGCTCCGCGGCGCTGGGCGGCGTGGTCAACGTCATCGACCACCGCATCGAATCCGAGCTGCCCGAGCGTCTCGTCTCCGGCGTGCTCGACTCGACCGTCACCGACAACGGCGCGGGCTACTCCACCGGCGGCGCGATCGACGTCGCCCTCGCGCCCGACCGGGCAAACAAGTCCGGCTTCGTGCTCCACTTCGACGGCTTCCGCCGCGAGGCCGACGATATCGACGTGCCCGGCGCCTCAGGTCAGGAGGACGCCCCGCGCGGCACCCTGCTCAATTCCCACGCCGAGACCCGCGGCGGCTCCGTCGGGTTGAGCTACGTGTCCGACATCCTCGACGCCGGCGTGAACTACAACGGCTTCGACACGCTCTACGGCATCCCGCCCGAGCACGACGAGCTCGTCGACATCGACCTCCGCCAGCGCCGCGTCGACGCCTCCGCCGTCTACAAACGTGACTTCGGCGTCTTCGAGGAGGCCCGTCTACGCATTGGCCACGCCGACTACCGCCACACCGAGATCGAAGGCGGCGCGGTCGGCACGATCTTTGAAAACCAGGGGCTCGACGGCCGCCTCGAACTCGTGAACGGCGAGATCGGCGGCTGGACCGGCGCCGTGGGCACCCAGTTCGGCACCGCTGAGACCAAGGCCTCCGGCGACGAAGCCTTCCTGCCCACCCACACCACCGACTCCGGCGCGTTCTTTGTTTTCCAAGAGCGCACCGTCGGCGCCAACACCTGGCAGGCCGGCGCCCGCGTCGAGCACCGCCGCATCGACGCCGAACGCTTCACCACCACCGACACCACCTCGGGCGGCAATCTCGTGCTCCCCGCGCGCGACTCCGCCGAGACCACGCTCGGCGGCAGCCTCGGCCTCGTGCGCAAGCTCTCCGCCCCCTACCGCCTCTTCGGCTCCTTCAGCTACACCGAGCGCGCGCCCAACGGCCAGGAACTCTACGCCTACGGCCCCCACCACGGCACCCATGCCTACGAGATCGGCGACCCCGGCCTGGAGCGGGAACGCAGCTACGGCTTCGAGACCGGCCTGCGCAAGACCACCGGCTTCGTCACCGGCTCCCTCGCCGGCTTCGCCAACCTCTTCGACGGCTACATCTACGAACGCGACACCGGACTCGAGGTTGACGAGAACAATCAGACGCCCGCACCAGGCGAAGAATCTTACCACCAGACCCTCTTCTCCCAGACCGGCGCCGTGTTCTACGGCGCCGAGGCCGAGGCCGTCTGGCACCTCCACGCCGAGACCCGCCACACCCTGGATTTGACCACCGCACTCGACTACGTCCGCGCCACCGACAAGGACGGCGAGGACCTCCCCCGCATCCCGCCGCTCAAGGGCCGCCTCGCCCTCGACTGGCACTTCGGCCCCTGGCGCGCGGGAACCGACGCCGTGCTCGTCGCCCGCCAGGGCGATCCCGCCCCGGGCGAGGACGACACCGCGGGCTACGCCCTCCTCGGCCTCACCCTCGGCTACTGCCTCGAGACCCGTCATGCCACCTACGACTTCTTCATCCGCGGCAGCAATCTCGCCGACCAGGAGGCGCGCCTGCACACCAGCTTCCTGAAGGACATCGCTCCGCTCCCGGGGCGCGCCTTCACCGCCGGCGTGCGCGCCGCCTTCTGATCCGGCCCGGGACCATCCCTCCAGCGAATCGCCCGCGACCCCTCCCGGTCGCGGGTTTTTTCGCGTCACCGCTCGGGGCCTTTCAACCGGGTCCGCCACCGGTAAGCCGCCCGG
>JBDLWD010000415.1:0-8656 GCA_039804465.1 Verrucomicrobiota bacterium
AAGGCCAAGAACATCCGCCTCGTCGACGGCGACCATGAGATCGACTGCAAGATCGACGGCATCGCCTTCGCCTTGAAGGCCTGCTTCGTGAAGAAGGCCTGAGCTCCGATCCTGCAAGCGCACGGGTCGCGGCTCGCGGATTGCCAAAGCGCGGCGTCGGGGGGATTGTTAACTTCGCCCCTTACCCCGATGCGCCCCTGCTTTTCCCGCCCGCGCGGGGCCGGACCATGAACCGGTTTCGCGCGTTTTTCCTCCTCGTCTTCGGAGCTCCTCTGGCCGCCATCGGCCTGGCGGCGGCGGAGTTTTACGTCGCGCCCGACGGCTCCGACGCGAACGCCGGCACGCAAGCCGCGCCCTTCGCCACGATCATGCGCGCTCAGACCGCGGCCTCGACCGGAGACACGGTCTGGCTGCGCGGCGGCACCTACCTGCTCGACAACTCCCACATCACGCGCACCGACACCACCTACGCCTACGTGAATGATTTCACGAAGAGCGGCGTGCGCTACTTCGCCGTGCCGGGCGAGACACCGGTGTTCAACTTTTCCGCCGTGCGCCCCGACGCGCGCCGCGTGACGGCGTTTTTCATCCGCGCCAACAACCTCCACCTGCGCGGATTCCACTCCGTGGGCGTGCAGGTGACGATCCCCGCCGGCGGCACCGTCACCAACACCCAGTCGGAAAACATCCGCATCAGCGGCGGGTCCAACAACACCCTCGAGCTTCTCGTGCTCCGCGACGGCATGGGCATCGGCGTCTACATCATCGGCGCCAGCGCCAACAACCTCGTGTTGAATTGCGACGCCTACAACAACACCGGCCTAGACAGCCTTTCCACCGGCAACGTCGACGGCTTTGGCTCGCACACCACCGTTGCCGGCACGGGCAACGTCTTCCGCGGATGCCGCGCATGGCTCAACAGCGACGACGGTTTCGACCTCATCAACTGCAAGGCTCCCGCCGTGATCGAAAACTGCTGGGCGGCATTCAGCGGCTACATCGGCACCTCGCTCGCCACCGGCGCCGACGGCAACGGTTTCAAGGCCGGCGGCTACGGCAAAAACGGCTCCGTCCTGCCCAATCCCGTTCCCCGCCACGTCGTGCGCTTCAGCCTCGCGGTGCACAACCGCGCCTCCGGCTTCTACGCCAACCACCACGCGGGCGGCCTCGATTTCGTCCACAACACCGCCTACCGCAACGCGACCAATTTCAACCTGCTCAATGTCCTGGCCGACAACCTCACCGACGTCCCCGGCTATGACCATTATCTGAAAAACAATCTCGGCTTCTCCCCGCGCTCCACCTCGCTCGCCAATCTCGACCAGGCGGCGAGCGACGTGAGCCATAACTTTTTCACCCTGCCGGTGACCGTCGCCGCGGATGATTTTCTGTTAAACACCACCGACACCGCGCGCCTGCTTCAGCTTATCTCCAGCCCGCGCCAGGCCGACGGCTCGCTGCCGCGCCTCGACCTCCTGCGGCTGAAGGACGGCAGCGATCTCATCGACCGCGGCCTCCCCCTCGCGGGCTTGGCTTACAACCAGGCCGCGCCCGATCTCGGCTGTTTTGAGAACACCTTCGTGCCCGCCCCCGCCGGGCTCGCGGCCACGCCGGGCGATGGTGTTGTCACGCTCGCATGGAACGCGCTGCCGGGCACCAACCGCTACACGGTCGCGCGCGGTTCGAGCGCGCTGGGACCTTTCACGACAATCGCCTCCAATCTCGCGACCCCCGCCTACGCCGACTCCACCGCGAGCAACGGCACGACCTACCACTACGTCGTCTCGGCGGCCAACGCGTTCGGCGCGAGCGTGTCGTCCGCCTCCGTTTCCGCCACGCCGATCGGTCCGGTGGCGAGCTGGCTGCGCGCACGGTTTCCCGGTGTGAGCGACCCGACCGTGGCTGGTGCGGCGGCCGATCCCGACGGCGACGGGCACGCCAACCTGCTGGAATATTTTTTCGGCACCGATCCCGCCGCGCCCGAACTCGCGGCGCCGTGCGCGCTGGCGCCGCAGGCGGGCGGCGGGCTGGCCCTGCGATTTCTCATGGCCAAGGCCGCGCCCGGGCTCGCCTACCGCATCGAGTCCTCCGGCGACCTGGCGGTGTGGAGCGACAGCGGTCTCGCCGGCACGGCCGCCGCCGAGACCGATCTGGGTGATCGTTGGCGCATGCGGGTCTTGCTGCCCGCGCCGACGGACCGCGCCTTCTGGCGCCTGCGCGTCACGCAGATCGGCGGCTGATCCAGACTCTTCGCGGGCTCGCCGCCCGCTCCCGGTTATGGTGTCAGGCGAGGAGCTGTTCTCAACCGCAGTGACGGTCAGGCCATCAGCGTCGGGGTCGGTTAGGCCGAAGCTGGAGGCCCAGAAGACGCACGGATTCCGCTTCCCCAAAGCGTGTGGCAGTGGCGTGGCTGAGGTTGGGTGCGGAGCGGTGCGGCGCTTGCGAGGGGTTGGAGGTCTAACCCAGCGGTGCGTTCTTTTGGATTCGATGAGATTAGCGGAGACTTTGACATTCGCGGGTCCCCGCGTTTTCGCACTGGTGTATGCACGCCCTCTCCGCCCCCGCGATGCCGGCCCTGCGCGCGCTCGCCTCGCGGTTTGAGGGCGAGCTTCGCTTGGATGACGCCACGCGCGCCGCCTACGCGACCGACGCCTCCGAATACCAGGAGACGCCGCTGGCCGTCGCCCTGCCCCGCACCGAGGCGGCCGTCGCGGAGCTCGTGGAGCTCGCGCGCCGCGAGCGCGTGCCGCTCATCCCGCGCGCGGCCGGAACCTCGCTTGCCGGCCAAGTGGTCGGACGCGGCGTGGTGGTCGATCTCGGACGGCACCTGAACCGCGTGCTCGCGATCGACCCCGTCGCGCGGCGCGCTCGCGTGCAGCCGGGCGTGATTCGTAACGAGCTCAACCTCGCGCTCCGGCCCCACGGACTCTTTTTCGCACCCGAGACCTCCACCGCCAACCGCGCCATGATAGGCGGCATGGTGGGCAACAACTCCTGCGGCGCGAACTCGATCGTCTACGGCTCCACCCGCGACCACCTTGTGTCCGCCCGCGGTTTTCTCGCCGACGGCTCGCCTGCGACCTTCGGGCCGCTCACCCGCGAGGAGTTCGCCGCCAAGTGCGCCGGGCCCGACACCCTGGAGACGCGCATCTACCGCGAGATCCGCGATCTGCTCGGCTCGGCCGACAACCGCGCCTTGATTCGGGACAACTTCCCCAAGCCGACCGTCACGCGCCGCAACACCGGCTACGCGCTCGATCAGTTGCTGGACTGCGGCGTCTTCGATCCCGCTTCCGAGCGGCCCTTCAATTTGTGCCGCTTGATCGCGGGCTCCGAGGGAACGCTGTTTCTGGGCGTGGAGTTCGAGCTCAACTGCGAGCCCCTGCCACCGCCCGGCGCGTTGCTGTGCGCCCATTTCGCCAGCGTGCCGGAGGCCCTGCGCGCGGCGGTGATCGCGATGCGGCACCGTCCCTTCGGCTGCGAGTTGATCGACCGCACCATCCTCGAATGCACCAAGTCCAGCCTTGAGCACGCGAAGAACCGTTTCTTCGTGGTGGGCGATCCGGGCGCGGTGCTCGTCGTTGAGTGGCGCGACGCCGACGCTGCGGTGCGCGAGGCCGCGTTGCTCAAGATCGCGGACGAGTTTCGTGCCGCCGGCCTTGGGCACGCGTTTCCCATCCTGCACGGCGCGGACTGCGACCGCGTGTGGGAGCTGCGGCGCGCGGGCCAGGGGCTGGTCAACCACGTCGTCGGCGACGCCCGGCCGCGCGAGATCGTCGAGGACACGGCCGTCTCCATCGAGGACCTGCCGGCCTACATTGACGAGTTCGACGCGCTGATGCGCGGCAAATACGGCATCGAGTGCATTTACTACGCCCACGCCGGCGCCGGCGAGCTACACACGCGTCCGCTTTTCAACCTCAAGACCCCCGAGGGGCGCGCGATGTTTCGCGCCATCGCCGCCGACGTCGCGGCCCTGGTGAAGAAATACCGCGGCTCGCTCTCCGGCGAGCACGGCGACGGCCGGCTGCGCGGCGAGTTCATCCCCTTCATGGTCGGGCCCCAGTGCTACGCGATGATGCGCCGGGTGAAGGCGCTTTTCGATCCGCTGGGACTCTTCAATCCCGGCAAAATCATCGATACGCCGCCGATGGATGCGGCGCTCCGGGAGGCCGCCGCGCCGGTGGCCGCGCCCGAGCCGGAGACCTTTTTCCGCTTCGAGGCCGGGCAGGGCGCGCGACGCGCGGCCGAGAAATGCACCGGCGTCGGCGAGTGCCGCAAAACCCATCTTTCCGGTGGCACGATGTGCCCGAGCTACATGGCGACGCGGGACGAGAACGACACCACGCGCGCTCGGGCCAACCTGCTCCGCCAGGCCTTGGCCCGCCCCGCCTCCGAGGCCGCCGATCCGTGGGACGACTCGTCGGTCGCCGCGGTCATGGACCTGTGCCTCTCCTGCAAGGCCTGCAAATCCGAGTGCCCTTCGGGCGTCGACATGGCGCGGCTCAAGGCCGAGTGGAGCCAGCACTATCACGACGCGCACGGCGTGCCTTTTCGCTCGCGGCTCGTGGCGGGTTTTTCCCGCGCCCTGCGTGCCGCCTCCCTCGCCCCGGGGCTCTACAACCGCGCGGTTGCGTCGCCTTTCTTGTCCGGCGTTTTCAAGCGCATGGCGGGCTTTGCGCCTGAGCGTTCCCTGCCGCCGGTCTCCGCCGTCACGCTGCGCGCGTGGCATCGTCGCTACGCCAACCCACCCGGGCTCGCCTACCCGAACGGGCGCGTGCACCTGTTCTGCGACGAGTTCACCAACCACCTCGACGCCGGCGTAGGCATCAAGACGGTCGAGCTGCTCAACCGGCTTGGTTACGAGGTCGTGATCCCGGAGCACGTCGACAGCGGGCGCGCGCATTTTTCCAAGGGCCTGGTTCGCGAAGCGCGCGCTCTGGCGGCTCGCAACGTGGAGTTGCTCGCGCCGGTGGTGACGGATGCAGCGCCGCTGGTCGGCGTGGAGCCCTCGGCCCTGCTGGGCTTTCGCGACGAGTATCCCGATCTCGTGCCCGAGCCCCTGCGGGCGGCGGCGCTCGCGCTGGCTGGGCGCGCGCTTCTGCTCGAGGAGTTCGTGGCGCGCGAGGCAGACGCCGGCCGGATCACGTCCGCCTCCTTCGTCGCGCGGCCGGCGCGGATCCGCCTGCACGGGCATTGCCACCAGAAGGCGCTCTCCTCGCTCACGCCCGCGGTGAAGATGCTGGAGCTGCCGCGCGGGCACGAGGTGCGCCTGATTCCCTCGGGTTGCTGCGGCATGGCCGGCTCCTTCGGGTATGAGCGGGAGCACTACGAGGTGTCGCAACGAGTGGGCGAACTCGTCCTGTTCCCGACGGTGCGCGCCGAGCCGGCCGAGAGCCTGATCGTGGCGTCGGGCACGAGCTGTCGTCACCAGATCCTCGACGGCACGGGCCGCGCCGCGCAGCACCCCGTCGAGGTGCTACACGCGGCGTGCAAGGGTATTGCCTAGGTCCGGGGCGCGCGAGGCATCACGGCGCATCAGCCGCCCACGGGGGCGGCGAAGGCCGTGCCGTCGAGCACGTCGTAGCCGGCGGGCGCGAGCAGGCGCACCGACTCCAGCCCCGGCGCGGGCGCGGGTTGTTCCCACGCCGGATCGCCCGGACGCAGCACCGGCAACGCGATCTCGCCGCGGCGCGCCTCGCCGCCGTCCGCGGGGCGCGCCGTCCATTCGAGGCGGTAGCCGCGCAGAGTGTAGCTCGGCGCCTCGTCCGCGCCGCGCGGCGTCAGCCGGATGCGGGCGGCGTCGAACTCCAGCGCGCGCGCCGGGGCGAAGACGCGGCGCGCCTCCTCGTAGGCTGCTTTGGGCCGGCGCTCGAGGTCGACCACGCCCCACTCGCGGTTGCCGGAGGCGGGCGTGCCTTTGTAGTCGCTGCGGTAATCGTTGAGCGTCCAGAGCGCGCCGCCGATCACGTAGGGCTCGCGCGTGATGCCGACCCAGAGCGCGGCGAAATTGGGCACGGTGGCCGCTTGCTGCGCCCCGATTTGCTTCACGCCAAACTCGGCCGCGAAGACCGGCTTGTCCGGCCACTGCGCGCGCATCTTGCGCACGCGCTGGAGGTAGACTTCGGGCTTGTCGGTGTAGGTGGTGAAGAGCGCGGCGTCGGTGTGGGTGAGGGGGTCGTTGGCGGGGCCGAACTGGGGGCGGTAGGCGGTGTAGCTGACGTAGGTGACGAAGCGACTCGGATCGAGATCGCGCCGCACGTGGTCGGCCATGGTGCGCACGTAGTCGAAGTGGTTCATGATCTCGTTGCCCACGCTCCAGCCGATGATGGAGGGGTGGTTGTGGTCGCGCTCGATCATTTCGGCGAGCCAGGCGCGGGTGGTGGGGTTGTCGGTCGTGAGGTGGGGGTCGTCCGCTCCCCAGACCGGGATCTCGGCGATGATCAGGAGGCCGCGTTCGTCGAGGTAGTCGAGGAGGTTGGGCGCCTGGGCGTGGTGCATGAGGCGGGAGAAAACCGCGCCCGCGCGTTTCATCAGATCGACGTCCTTGCGCACGAGCCAGTCGGGCTCTGTGTTGCCCGTGCCCGGGCCGTCGCTGACGCGGTTGAAGCCGCCGCCGCGGATGCGTTCGCCGTTGAGATAGAGTCCGTCGGTTCGCAGCTCGGCGCGGCGCACGCCGAAGCGGTCGCGCCGGGCGTGGTGGACGCGGTCGCCCTCGCGCAGCACCGTCTCGACGGCGTGAAGGTAGGGGTGGTCGAAGTGCCAGGGCGTGGCCGAGGCGGGCGGCATCACGGCGTCGAACACGCGCTCCGCGGAACCGCCTGCGGGCACGGCAAGCTTGGCCGCGGGCAGGCTGAAAGAGGCGTCGGCCGTGGCTTTGGCGGAGCCGCCGATGCCGAGCGGGCGGACGGCCGGGGCGAGCACGACGGAGCGATCGCGGGCGGAGGCGTTGGCCACACGCACGCGCAGGCGGAGGCTGGCGCCGCCTTCGGGCGCGGGCTCGGCGTTCACATGCTGGACGACGATGCGCAGATCGGAGTTGGCGCGCAGGGTGACCTCGCGGCTGATGCCACCCCAGGGCCACCAGGCGCCGCGGCGAAAGGTGTTGTCGGCGCGGACGACGAGCAGATTGGCGGCGTCGCGGCGCACTAGGTCGGTGACGTCGAACTCAAAGGGAGTGTAGCCGCCGCTGTGGCCGCCGAGGACCTTGCCGTTGAGCGTCACTTCCGCGTCGTGATAGACGGCTTCGAAGCGCAGGCGCAGGCGGGCGTCCGCAGGCCAAGCGGCTGGCACGGCGAACTCGCGGCGATACCACCCGGTGCCGCGGTGGTTGGCGTAGGCGGGCTGGGCGTCCCAGTTGCCGGGCACGGCGAGCGTGCCCCAGGCGCCGGTGTCGCCGCCGGCCGCCACGGCGGGGTCGATGGTGAAGCTCCAGGGGCCGGAGAGCGAAAGGACCTCTTCGCCGGCGGTCGGCCCGGACCAGGCGGGCGAGATGCGCGCGGGCTCGGCAGCGGCGGCGCGGCCGATCGGGGCGGCGAGAGCGAGGCAAAGCAGCGTAAGAATGCTTGGAAGGAACGAAGGAACGAGCCGGGGCTTGGCGGGGCGGGAGAAAGGCATGATTTTGGGATAAATCCAAAAGCATCCGCGCTTCGCAGAGCGGAGAAATCTTCCAGTTGTTTTTTGGCGGTTGGCGTGGCCCAAGAATACATGACAGGCAGGATTAAATCCGCTCATATGATGAACGAATTTAATACGAGGAACGGTTTCTGCTGCTCCGCCCTCTCTATGTTATTCCCCGTTTCCACCTGCAAGTCGCTTGCCCGAGGAGGGTTAATTTTGGCCACTTTGGCCGCTCCCTTGTCCGCCGATACGGGCGCGGTGATCGATTCTGGCCACAGTGCCTGGATTCTCACCGCGACCGCGCTGGTTCTTTTCATGACCATGCCGGGCCTGGCGCTGTTTTATGGCGGCTTGGTGCGCGCGAAGAACGTGCTCTCCGTGCTCGGCCAGTGCGCGGGCGTGGCCTGCGCGGCCTCGCTGGTCTGGGTCGTGGCCGGCTACTCGCTGGCGTTCAAGGGCGCGGGCGGCTGGATCGGCGATCTTAGCGCGCTCGGCTTGCGCGGCCTCACGCCGCAGTCGGTCGCGGCGGGCACGGCGATCCCCGAGTTTCTCTTTGCCGCCTTTCAGATGACTTTCGCGATCATCACGCCCGGCCTCTTCATCGGCGCGGTGGTGGAGCGTATGAAGTTTGGCGCGATGATGCTCTTTTCCACGCTTTGGCTGATCGTCGTCTACGCGCCGGTCTGCAAGTGGGTGTGGGGCGGCGGCTGGCTGGCGCAGCTTGGGGTTCGCGACCTCGCCGGCGGCATCGTGGTGCACGCCACGGCGGGCGTTACGGCGCTCGTGCTCGCGCTCTTGCTGGGCAAGCGCAAGGGCTTCCCGCAGCACCCGCATCCTCCGCATCAGCCGGTGCTGGTATTCGTCGGCGCGGGCATGCTTTGGGTGGGCTGGTTCGGCTTCAACGCTGGCAGCGGGCTCGCCACGGGCGGCGCCGCCGGGCTCACGCTTCTTGTCACGCACCTCTCGGCCTGCAGTGCCGCGCTGGTCTGGATGTTTTTGGAAAAAGTCCGCAACGGCAAAGCCGGCGTGGTCGGCA
>JBDLWD010000416.1:0-2875 GCA_039804465.1 Verrucomicrobiota bacterium
GCTGGGCGTGTATTTCATCGAACCTGAGGTGCTTGGGGCCGAAGACTACGCGGCGCGGCACTGGGAGGCGACGGCCGAGGCGCTCGCGGACCTTCGCGAGACGTTGGCTTCGAGAGGCGTCGTGCTCGCGGTGCGGCGGGGCGGCGCGGTGGAGTGGCTGGAGAGGCTGCGCGCGCGGTATCCGCGCCTTCGGCTGTGGTCGCACGAGGAGACGGGCAACGCAGTCACTTACGCCCGGGACCGGGCGGTGAAACGCTGGGCGCGGGAGCGCGGCGTCGTCTGGACCGAGCTGCCCCAGCACGGGGTGGTGCGTCCGCTGCGCTCGCGCGACGGCTGGGCCGCGGCGTGGGAGGATCGCATGCGTCGCCCGCTTGAGGTCGCGCCGCAGGAGCTGCCCGGTCTGGCGGACGTGGTGCCGGGCGAGATTCCTTCCTCCGCCGCGCTCGGCCTCGCTGCCGACCCGTGTCCGGGGCGCCAGCGCAACACCCGGGCGGAGGCGGAGCGGCTGCTGGGGACTTTTCTCGCGTATCGAGGCGCAAACTACAGCCGGGAGATGTCGAGCCCGCTGACCGCGGCCGAGGCGTGCTCGCGGCTGAGCGTGCCGCTGGCCTACGGCGTGCTTTCGCTGCGCGAGACGGCGCGGGCCGCGTGGGAGCGCGCGGCCGAGCTCACGGAGCTGCGGCAGGCGGGGCGCGCCGACGCGTTTCGGATCGGCGCGCTGAGGTCCTTTGTGGCGAGGCTGCACTGGCACTGCCACTTCATGCAGAAGCTGGAGGACGAGCCGCGGGTGGAGCACGAGGCGTTTTTGCCCGAGCTCGACGCGCTGCGCGACGGGCCGTGGGATGAGGAGCGCGCGGCGCGGCTTGCCGCGTGGGCCGAGGGGCGGACGGGTTATCCCTTCGTCGACGCGTGCATGCGCGCTCTGAGGGCGACGGGCTGGATAAACTTTCGCATGCGCGCCATGCTGGTGTCCTTCGCCAGCTACGATCTCTGGCTGCCTTGGCGGCGCAGCGGGCTGGCGCTGGCGCGGCTTTTCACCGACTACGAGCCGGGCATCCACTGGCCGCAGGTGCAGATGCAGAGCGGCACGACGGGCATCAACACGCTGCGCATGTATGCGCCGGTGAAGCAGTCGACCGATCAGGATCCGGAGGGAATCTTTATCCGGCGCTGGGTGCCGGAGCTGGCCCGCGTCGACACGGTTTTCATCCACGACCCGTGGCGCATGCCGACGGCGGCGCAGGTTGCGGCTGGCTGCGAGATCGGCCGCGATTATCCGCGTCCGGTGGTCGACCATGCGGAGGCGGTGCGTTTCGCGCGTGCGCGTTTCACCGAGCTCAAGCGCCGGGCGGAGCACCGGGCGGCGGCGCGCGAGGTGTTTCGCCGTCACGGCAGCCGGCGTCGGCCGGGCACGGAGGTGGTCGAGCCGCGCTGGTTCGAGGCTGCGGCGGGCGCGGGACGGGGCGCTGTGCCGGGTGATCAACTGGAACTCGGAGTCTGAAACGGGAGCACGACCTTATGCCGAAAATGCGAAAAAAATGCGACCTGCCCGCGAAGGACTGCGTCGTGTGCGGCCGTCCCTTCGTCTGGCGGAAGAAGTGGGAAAAGGTGTGGGACGAGGTGAAATACTGCTCCGACGCGTGCCGCAGCCGGAAGGGAGGGAGCATGAAGGGCGGCGACTTGCGAAGCGGCGGTTTAGGGCGATGAGTGGGGGCATGAAGCTCCAGCGCTTTGAACGCAGCGTGCATCTGCCGGTTTCCGCGGCGGAGGCCTTCGCCTGGCATGAGCGCGAGGGCGCGCTGGAGCGGCTGACGCCGCCGTGGGAACGCGTCGAACTGGTCGCGCGTGAAGGCGAAGGGCTGCGGCCCGGCGCGCGGGTAATGCTGCGCACGCGGATAGGCCCGTTCGCGATGGAGTGGGTGGCGGAGCATCGCGACTACGAGCCGGGGCGTTTTTTCAGCGACGTCGCTTTGCGAGGGCCGTTCGCGCATTGGGCGCACCGGCACGAGTTCGAGGACGCGCCCGGCAGCGGTTGCGTGTTGCGCGACGTGATCGACTACGCGCTGCCCGGCGGGGTGGCGGGCGCGGCGCTGGCGGGAGGCTGGACGCGACGCAAAATCGATGCGCTTTTCGCCTTTCGGCACGCGGTGACGCGCGACGACCTGCGGTTTCTCGGTGAGCATGGCGCTTCGCGTCCGCTGCGCGTGCTGGTGAGCGGCGCCTCTGGGCTGGTGGGGAGCGCGCTGGTGCCGTTCCTGCGCACCCAGGGACACGAGGTGATCCGGCTGGTGCGGCGCAAGGCGCGCGCGGCCGACGAGGTCGAGTGGAACCCGGAGACGGGGGCGGTCTCGCTGGATGCCGCGGGCTGGATCGACGCCGTGGTGCATATGGCCGGGGCGGGCATCGCGGATGCGCGCTGGACGAAAGCGCGGCGGAAGGAGATTCGCGACAGCCGGGTGCGCGGCACGCGTGCGCTGGCCGAGGCGTTGGCGGCGCTGACGCGTCCGCCGCGCGTGGTGGTCGGCGCCTCCGCCATCGGATTTTACGGCGAGGCGGGCGACGCGTGGCTGGACGAGACGAGTCCGGCGGGAAAAGGTTTTTTGGCGGACGTGACGCGCGAATGGGAGGAGGCGTGTGCACCCTTGGACGCAGCGGGGACGAGGCGGGTTTACCTCCGCACGGGCGTGGTGCTTTCGCCGGCGGGCGGGGCCTTGGCGAAATTGCTGCCACCCTTCCGGCTCGGTTTGGGCGGCCCGGTGGGGAACGGGCGCCAGTGGTGGTCATGGATCACGATTGACGATCTGTTGGCCATCGCGGGGCGGGCGCTCGCGGACGAGAGCTTGCGCGGGCCGGTGAACGCGGCTGGGCCCGAGCC
>JBDLWD010000417.1:0-4861 GCA_039804465.1 Verrucomicrobiota bacterium
CGAGTCGTCGAGCAGCGCGTCCATGAAGAACTGCTGCTCGAGGTTGCGACCGCGGATGGGGATGCCGCCAGGGGCCTTGACCCAGTCGGGAAGGTTGAGGCGGCAGACGCGGCCCTCGCCGTAGTAGCGGGCGGGCATGGTCTTGCCCTCGGTGGAGCGAAGGAGGACGTATTCGTTGAGCGTGAGGGTCTTCGCGGTCTCGTCGTCGAGGGTGAACTCGCCCTCGGAGCCGAAGCGTTGGAGCTCGTAGATGGTGACCTCGATCTCGCGGTAGTCGCCCTCGTCGTCGACCTGGGCGACCTTGTCGTTGAGGTAGTCCTGGGCCTCTAAGCCGACGGCGCGGGCCTTGAGGGCGACGTTCACGTCCTTGGTGACGAGGATGGTCGGCGGCGGGTAGCAGGACTTTACGTAGAGGGCCGCGGCGATGATGCGGTTGTCCTTCTTTGCTAGGTCGGGGAGGATGGCGCGGAAGGCCGTCATCTGCGGGGTGTCGCGCAGGGCGGGATCGGCGAGCCAGGGATTGATGATGACGGAGAGCGTGCCGCCGTTCTCGAGCTTCACGCCCTCGTGCATGGAGCGCGAGTCGGGCAGGAGTTCGGAGAGGATGCGGTGCACTCGGCGGGCGTTGCGGCCGCGCTCGGTGGATTGCTCCGTCTTGATGGCATCGAGCTCCTCCAGGACCTCGACGGGGATGGCGAGGTTGTTGTCCTCGAACTTGAAGATCGACTGGGGATCGTGGAGGAGGACGTTCGTATCCAGAACGAAGGTCTTGGCCTTCGCGGACACCTTTAGCCGAGGTTTCAGACCGACCGGACCGTTGGTGGTTTCCATTAGGTGGTGGATAACGTGTGAATAAATGCCCCGCGCGGGTGGTGATGTCGATGCTGGATTGCGGTTATGCGGACAAACGAGGGCGAAAGTTTCCGGGGCGTTGCAAAGCTCGTGCCGATGGGGGCGCGGCTTCGAGTCGGCGGGTGGCTCATTCGTTTCGGCCGGTGGCTTGGCGGGGTTTCGCCGGAGGCGGCGTCCACAGCCGCAGCAGGAGTTCGGCTAGGTTGCGCATGCTGGTGCGGGCCAGGCCCTCTCGGCGCGCCGCGCTGCGGAAGGGCTCCGTCACGCCGGCGCGTTCGACGTAGTAGCGCCAGAGTTCGCCTTCGAGGGAAAAGGCCGCCGCGTGGGGATCGCCGGCTCGCACGGCCTCGCGCCGCACCACGCCCTCCCAGTGCCGGCGTTCGTCGGGCTGGGCCAGCAGGTAGTCGTAGACCATTTGTTCGTTGCGGTTGAGACTCATGAAAAAGGAGAGCTGAGCATAACGGAACGGACGGCGGAGCGATGTCGAGGCGGCTTCGGCGCGCGGGCAGGGGCATACGCCGGACCGCCCCTGAAGTTTTGCTCCGCTTTGGGCGGACTCCCTGCTAGGCTTGGGCCATGTCAAAACTCAAAGAGCAAGCCCCGGCCATCGTTGTCACCGCGCTCGTCATGGGCGCCCTTCTCGGCGGTTACGCCTACTATGTGAACGCAAAGGTCCTTCCCGCGCAGCAGCGCGCGATGGAGGAGATGCGCCTCGCCCATGAGGCCGCGCTCGAGCGCAGCGCCGCCGAGACGCGCAAGGAGATCGCCGCGGTCAACCAGATGCTCAAGGACGCCATCGCCACCCGCGCCGGCGGCATGTTCCAGACCGAGGAGGAGGCCAAGGTCGCCGAGGCCGCCAAAGTCGCGCAGCTCGCCGAGGCCGTCGCGCAAAAGCTCCAGCCCTACAATCCCCTGCCCAAGACGCCGGAGGAGGCCGAGCAGATGCAAAACGCCCAGATCGACAAGGTCTCCGGCCGCCTCGCCGACCGCATCCAGCCCATCCTCGGCCAGATCGCTTCCGACCAGAATCTCACCCGCGAATCGCTCGACCGCTACGCCGCCCAGATTTCCCGCGAGGTATCCTCCGTGCTCGGCGGCGAGATGGCGCGCAACGAGCGCCTCGGTTCCCAGGTGCAGCTAACCCAGAGCCTGGCCCAGGAGTCCATGGCGCTCTCCTCCGAGCTCACGGCCCTCTACCTCAGCTCGATCAAGGACCAGGGCGTGCTGAACCGTCTCCTCCTTCTGCCCGCCAACATCGTCCGCGACGCGTCAAACTTCTCGCTTCTGAACAACGAGGAGCGCCGGGCCAAGGAGGCCGAGCTTACCAAGCGCATGCGCGATCTCCAGGCCCGGTTGGATTCCGCAAGGACCGCCACCGATGCCACCGTGGGGAACTCCCCGACGGGCGCTGCGGAAGCCGCCCCCGGCCAGCTGGTGGTCGAACCCGCCGGGGCCGCCTCCGGCGCGACTCCCGCCCCCGTCCCCGGCCGTTTCGCGCCCACCCGCCCGTCCTCCGGCTCGTAAAAACCGCCTTCCGGCGGGCCGCCAATTTCCGGTCCTCAGGCCGGGAAAGCCCGCCGGGCCGGCCGGTGAAACCCGTGTAGTGACAATTTTGTTACGCACGTTTCAGAGGGGAAACGGCACCGCGAATTCCCCCATGCTTTTGGCAACGAAAAAACGCGAAAAACTTATGCGCCAAAGCGTGGTGAATAACTTGTCGAGAACTTGCCCTTGAAAGGGTTCGCGGGGTCCCCGTTACTCCACTTCCGTTTCTTCTTCTGCCCCCTTTCGGCAGGCTCTTTTACACCCCCTCCAGCGCTTCGCCTTTCGTCCATCATCGAGAGATTTCACATGCCGCATGTTTACAGAGACTTGCGACACCGTTCTTCCGGCCCCCGCCGGATGCCGTTTTTCACTTTTCCTCTCCCTGATGTGTGTTGGTGCGATGCTCCGGTTGAAGCGTGATAAAAAAGCTTACCGCCAGTCGGCTGTGAATAAGCCCATTCGCCCCTACCGTCCCGCCATCCATGCCCGTCACCGCCTCCAGCACCACCAATCTCTGGGAATCCGCCAAAGCCGATTTGCGCGGTCTATTCCCCGAGGACGTGTTCAAACTGTGGTTTGACCCCGTCGTGTGCCTTGAGGCCTCCCCTGATCAGCTCCTGCTGGGCGTGCCCAACGATTTCGCGGCGATCTGGATTCACGACAACTACATGGATCTGATCCTCCAGCGCCTGCGCCTCACTGCCGGCCGCGAGGTTAAGGTCGTGCTTCGCAAGGCCGAGAACGGCACCGGCGCCGCACCTTCCGCCGAGCCCGCGCGCGCGCGCCCCGCCTCCACCGTATCCCGTCGCGCACCCCGGCCTGCCGAGGAGCGCGTCCGCCACGCCGCCCTCTCCCCGCGCAATACCTTCGAGAACTTCGTCGTCGGCTCCAACAATCAGATGGCCGCCGCCGCGGCCCGCGCCGTCGCCGACGCTCCCGGCCAGTCCTACAATCCCCTTTTCCTCTACGGTGACACCGGCTTGGGCAAAACCCACCTGATGCACGCCATCGGGCACGCCATCCTGGCCCGCCGCCCCGACGCCCGTATCGCCTACATCTCGGCCGAGACCTTCACCAACGACTTCATCCAGGCCATCCAAGAGAACGCCCTCACGAAGTTCCGCCAGCGCTACCGTCACGTCGACGTCCTCCTCATCGACGACATCCAGTTTCTCGCCGGCAAGGAGCGCTCGCAGGAGGAGTTCTTCCACACATTCAACGACCTCCACGGCGCCGGAAAACAGATAGTGCTCTCCAGCGATCGCCGCGCCTCCGAGATCGAGAAGCTCGAGGCCCGCCTGGTATCGCGTTTCGAGTGGGGCCTCCCCGCCGACATCCAGCCGCCCGATTTCGAGACCCGCCTCGCCATCCTGCGCACCAAGGCCTCCGCCATGAAGTGCGACCTCCCCGCGCCCGTCTCCGCCTTCATCGCCCAGCACATCGCGCGCAACATCCGCCGCCTCGAGGGCGCCCTTATCAAGGTCGTCTCCTACGCCCAGCTCAGCGGCAAGCCCATCGATCTGCCTGCCGCCGAGATGCTCCTGAAGGACGTGCTCATGGAGCAGGCCCAGAACCAGCTCACCATCGAGGGCATCCAGAAACGCGTGGCCGACCACTTCCAGATCCGGCACAGCGACATGACCAGCAAGCGCCGGCCCAACAACATCGCCATCCCCCGCCAGATCGCGATGTATCTCACCCGCAATCTCATCCCGAAGCACTCCCTCCAGGAGATCGGCGACGCTTTCGGCGGCCGCGACCACGGCACCGTCATCCACGCCTGCAAGGCCGTGGACAACATGCTCGCTCACGACTCCCAGATGCGCGGCCAGATCGAGTTCCTTCGCACCCAACTCAGCCGCTGACCGGCCTGCCGCCCGACTCCGTGCCCCCCGCCTCCGGCCTCGCGGCCGGGATGGCTCCAGAAATCCCCGGCCGCCGCGCCGGGGATTTTGTTTTCTCCGCGCCGCTGCGGTCCCTTGCCAAGCCCGCCAACGGCGCCTAGTTTCCGCGCCTCTTTTCTCCCATGTCCCTCACGCCCGAACAAAAAGCCGCTGTTTCCTCCTGGATCGTCGCCGGCGACAATCTCTCCGCCGTCCAGAAAAAGCTCCGCGATCAGTTCCAAGTGTCGATGACCTACATGGACGTCCGCTTCCTGGTGGATGACCTCAACCTCACGCTGAAGGACCCCACGCCCAAGGCCGACGTCAGCGACGTCACCAAGGCCAAGGTTCCGTCCGCGCCCGCCGCCGCCAAGCCTGCCCCCGCCCCTGCGGCGGAGAAGAAAGGCCTGCTCGACAAGGCCAAGGAAAAGCTCGGCCTCGGCGCCAAGCCCGCCGCCGAAGAGGACGAACTGCCCGCGGACGACGCGGCCGCGCTCGATGACGAGGCCGAGGCTCCCCTCGGCGGTGTCACGGTCGACGTCGACGGCGTCACGCTCATCCCCGGCGCCATCGCCAGCGGC
>JBDLWD010000418.1:0-8217 GCA_039804465.1 Verrucomicrobiota bacterium
GAACCGCGGCACTTCATGATCAACAACCACAAGGGCTTCGGCATGGAGTTCATCCGGCTGATGCTCTTGATCGAGGGCCGGCCCGATTTCCCCGACGCCACCTTCCGCCTCTCCGTCGAGAAGGTCCGCGCCATGCTCGATTGGTTCCTCAGCCCCGACGGCATGTGCTACGAGTCCATCAAGGGATGGCTAAACACCTCCGCCTTCGTCGCCGCCGGCCGCCGCGATCCGCAGCTCCTCCGCCACGACCACCTCGTCGCCAAGATGCGCTTCTTCCAGTCCACCCTCCGCCGCGAGGGCGGCCGCTGGATCATTCGCGAGGAGATGCGCGCCTCCGCCTTCCACGTCATCTGGCTGATGCGTTTTCTCTATCCCGAAAACCCCAGCTTCGATCTGCTGTATCACGCCTCGCTTTCCACTCACGCTTTCATCACCGATCCCGAGGTCCGCTGGCCTGACCCGGTCGGTGTCGCACCAGAACTTCTGCTTCTTTTCGCCGGTGGCGGCCCGGGCGACGACCGCGCCGGGAAACTCGCGGATTGGGAAACCCAGTCCGCCATCGACTCCCTCAAGCTTCCGCTCACCTGGAAGGACGATCTCCGCGGCTACGTCGAGGCCCGCAACTCCTGGCGCATCGGCGACCTCCATCTCGGCTTCCACAACAAGCAGGACTTCTACTACGGCGGCCACGAGGGCTCCGAGGCCAACCGACTCGTGCTCTGGAAGGACGGCGTCAACTGGCTGCGTGACGAGGACCTCCTCGCGGTCAAGGCCACCGGCCTGCAAAACATGCTCTCCATCGACGGCCGCGGCCTCTCATGGCCCCCCGTCCCCGGCGTCTGGCTCGGCGTAAACGACGGCCCGCACGGGCTCTCCGCCTCCGGCGACGCCCGCCTCGCCTACCGCCACAACAAGGTGATGCAGGTCCATCCGCTCGCATTTCCCTCCGGCAAACTTCCCTACTACGCGCCCTTTACCGAGAGAAACTTCGATCTCGAGCGAGACCTCCAGGTCGCTTTTCACCCCGGGACCGTCGCCTTCAACGACGGCTACGCCCACACCGACTACGGCCCCTGGAGCGGCGAGACCCGCCTCGTCGAGTTCTACGGCGACAACCAGCCCGACGTGAAGCAGGCTTACCGCACCTTCCACTTCGCCCGCGGCCAGCGCCCCTACGTCCTTCTCCTCGACGATGCCGCCACTTCCGGCCCCGACGCCCGCCTCTTCGAGACCGCCTTCAATCTCCCCGACGACGCCGTCGTGGTCGACGCCAAGACCACCGAGGTCCAATTCCAGAACGTGGAGCCTTCGTTTCGCCGGGAGAGCGAGTTTATCATCTCCCCCGGCGGCATCTCACGCGACCCGGGGACCGGCCTCCCGGTCGTAAAAAAGGGCGATCCGCTCCTCCTTGTCCGCATCCTGTATCGGAATTCCGACTACGGATACCCTGTTCCCTCCGTCCAGGTCCTGCCCGGCCGCCCCGAACTCCCCTTCAATCGCTTCACCCGTCTCGTCGTCCCCGCCATCTCCACCTCCCCCGGTTTCCGCGTCCTCTTCTACCCGCACCGCTCCGGCGATCCGCTCCCCGTCACCGCCTGGAACAAAGACCGCTCCGAGCTGAGCGTCACCTTTGGTCAACAGCGCGACCTCTATCGCTTCGCCCGCACCGACGGCGGCCGCACCGTCTTCGACTTCACGCGCGACGAGAAAACCGCCCTCGCCAACCCCGCGGCTCCCGCCCGCCCCGTGCTCCTCGTCCGCGGCGACCCCTTCGACGCCAACGAGCTCCGCACCACCCGCAGGGAAGGCGTCCCGCCCGTGTATCCTGTTCCTTGCGGCACCGGCCTCTCCGTCGCCTTCGAGCGCGTGCCCGCCCCCGCCGAGATCCGCTACACCCTCGACGGATCCGAGCCTTCCCGCTCTTCCCCTCGCTTCGACGCCCCTTTTAACGTGCGGGAGACCTCCACCCTTCGCGCCCGCGTCATCGACCCGTCATGGCCCGGAAAAATTCAGTCGGGTGCCGAGCTCGTCGCCCGCTTCGAGGCCCGCCCTGTTGTCGCCGGGACCAACGCCGCGCCCGCCGCCTCCTCCACCGGGCTTCTTGCCCGTATCTACGAAATAAATACAAAGCTCTGGGACGACAAGGGCTTCTTCCGCGCCGACAAGGTTATGCTCCCCGACCTCGACCGCGCCAAGCCCCTTGCCATCGCCGCCGCCTCGGCCGGCTTCGCCCTCCCGCACGTCGTTCCCGCCGCGCCCGTCGCCGAGCAGGCCAAGGGTTTTTATCGATTCACCGGCTGGTTCCGCGCCGACGCCGCCGGCGTCCACGACTTCGCCGTCGATTCCTGCGGTCCCGTCCTCCTCGCCGTCGCCGGCCAGGACTCCATCGCCGAGACCGGCGTCTTCCACCAGAACCAAGCCGTCCGCCGCGGCTACGCCGTCCTCGGCGCCGGCTGGCACCCGATCGAGCTGACCGTCACCGATCCCCAGTTCTGGAACCTCGCGACCCGCGGCCTCATGCCCTTCGCGGTCACCCTGCGCGGCCCTGCCGACGCCGCGTTCTCGCCCGTCTCCCCCTCGCGCCTCGCCGCCGTGTTCCCCGTCGACGCCCGCCCGGCCGCGCCCGCGCTCGTGTGGAAAAACGCCTCGCCCGCGCCGGGCCGACTCGTCCCCGGCGTCGTGCGTTCCCTGTTTGAGCGCGATGGCCTCGACCGCGATCCGTCCTACCTGGAGATCGACGGGATCGAACCCCGCCGCCGCGATGTCGTCGATCGCATCTCGGACAACGAGATTCCCGCCCAAGTCGCCGTCTACGAGGGCTGGTTTGAGGCTCCCGTCGACGGCGTGTATGCCTTCGACCTCCCCGTCCAGCGCCCCGGCTACACCCACTTGGGCGCTTTCCGTCACGCCTACCAGAGTCAGCTCCGCGTTTCCGGCGAAGTCGTGCTTCAGCGCGGCGTCGCCGGTCGTCTCCCCGATGGTCGTATTGGTCTCAAGGCGGGCTTGCATCCGATCTCCCTCCGTCTGGGTTCCTCCGTCGCCGCCCTTACTGTGACTTATCCCGACGGACAGACTCTTCCGGTCGATGCCGCCCGCCTCCGCCGCCTCTCCGAACCTAAACTGCCCGCCAACCCTCCGTTCGTCGATACGCTTGCCGCCGTCGACTTCGCAAAATGGGACGGGCGCACCGGCATCACCGCGCTCGAATCCCGCTGCCGTGTCTGGGTAGCCGACTTTGCCCGTTCCTCGGATCTCGACGGCCGCCGCGCCCTCTTGGCCCCTCCTTCCGCCGCCATTGTGGGCCTCACCGGTGTCGACATTAATATGACCCGCGGCGCCGGCCGCGTGCCGCTCAAGCTGCACTTCCTGAAAATGCGCGACGCCGCTTTCACCGTCGGCGGCTGGTTCCGCAGCGACACCGCCGATGGACTCCTCTTTGGCAAGCAGGGTCTCACCGCCTTCGGAAAGTCCTACCGCACCGTCTCTGTTCGAATGCAAAACGGCCGCCTCCAAGCCGACCCCGGCCGCCTCTCCGGCGGGACCGTCTCGGCGGGCGTCTGGCATCACGTCGTCCTCAGCGCCACGCCCGCCCGTCTCGCGCTCTATCTGGACGGCCGGTTGGTCGATGAGGGCCCCGGCGCCGACGGGCTTTCCACCGACGCACTCGACTTCCTCGCCGACCATCCCGGGGGCGTCGCCTCCCTCTTCATCGAAAACCGCGAGCTCGGCGCCGCCGAGATCGCCCGCCTTCACTCCGCTGAGAAACGCTGATTTTCGCCCGGCTTCGTCTGCGCCCGTCCGCGCTCCGGTGACTGGATCGGCTCCGTCGCCGACCAGGGCGGCCTTTGCCTCCGCCCAAGCGTCTATGCCGCCTCCTCCCGTCGCCCCGCGTTTCAGCATGCCACGCGAATTTTTCTCCCGATGATCGCTCTTCGCCTGCCCTTTTTTCTGCTTTTTCTGCCCTGCTTTGGCTTCTTCCTCCTAGCCGGGCGTCTCCAGGCTGAGACCACGCGCCATCCGCCCGCCGAGTCCCTTTTGGTAACCCCCGCTCAGCGCGACGCTCGCCTCGCCGCCTGGCGCGAATCGCGTTTCGGCATGTTCGTCCACTGGGGCGTTTCCTCCGGCTTGCAAGGTTACTGGCGCGGCCGTGTTCACCATGGCTACGCCGAGCACATCCAGCGCGCCCAAAAAATCCCCATGGCCGACTACCGGCGCGAGGTCGTGTCCCCTTTCAATCCGACCGACTTTGACGCAGACGCTTGGATCCGCGCCGCCCGCGACGCGGGCATGGGCTACTTTGTCATCACCGCTAAACACCACGATGGATTCGCCATGTTCGATTCCCGGGCGAGCGCCTACGACATCGTCGAAGCCACCGCATTCGCGCGCGATCCCATGCCGGCTCTGCGCGACGCCTGCCGCAAATACGGCGTCAAATTCGGCTTCTACTACTCCCACGCCTTCGACTGGGGCGAGGAGAACGCTCCGGGCAACGACTGGGACTACGACAACCCGGGCGGCGACAAACTTCTTCACGGCCCCAACTGGTGGCTCAACGACACCTCTTTCCTGCCCAAGGCCCGCCGCTACGTGGACGAAAAGGCGATTCCCCAGCTGCGCGAACTTATCGCCCAATATCAGCCCGACCTCCTCTGGTTCGATACCCCGCACAAACTTCCGCCCGAGGAGAATCTCCGCATCCTCGCCGCCGTGCGCGAAGCCGCGCCGCACATCCCCATAAACAGCCGCGTGCTTAGCGGTCAGTTCCGCCACCTCTACACCGGCCTCTACGATTACCTTTCCACCACCGACAAACCGGCCGAGTTCCCCCCTCAAACCGAAGATTGGGAAGGCATTCCCACCACCAACGAATCCTATGGCTACAGCGCCCATGACCTCAGCCACAAGCCTCCCGCCCACTTCATCCGACTGCTCGCCAAGGCCTCCGCCCGCGGCGGCAACATCTTGATGAACATCGGCCCGCGCGCCGACGGCTCCATCGATCCCGTGGACCTCGCCATTCTCGAGGGAATAGGCCGCTGGTGGCGCGTGAATGGCGAATCCATCCGCGGCACCACCCGCACCCCCTTGCCGGTCCAGGCCTGGGGAGAGAGCACCCGCAAAGGCGACCGCCTCTACCTTCACGTCTTTAACTGGCCCGCCGACGGCCGGCTCGCCATCGGCGGCCTCCAAACCCCCATCGCGAAGGCCTGGCTCCTCGCCGACCCTTCGCGCCCGCTCCCGGTGGACGGCCACACCCTGACGCTCCCCGACGCCGCCCCCGACGCCGCCGTGAGCGTCATCGCCGTGGACTGCGCCGCCGCACCCCAGACCGAAGATCGCCGCCTGCTGGTCGCCAACCAGCCGATCGACACCCTGCGCGCCTTCGACGCCAAGCTGGCCGGCCTGCTGCGTTTCGGACCGGGCAAGATCGACAACGCCTGGGTCGCCAACTGGAAAAAACTCGACGACGCCGTTTGCTGGCCAGTCCGCCTTTCCTGTCCCGCCACCTATCGGGTCATCCTCCATTACGAAGCCCCGTTGGCGGATATGACCCGCAAGGTCGAAGGCGATGCCGGCAAGGAGCAAGCCCTGGCCCGGCAAGGTGCGGGCGGCGTCTACCGCGTCACCCTCGGCAACCACGCCTTTCAACAAACCGTGCGCCCTGGCGCCCGGGTCGACGAGGTGCTCGGCGAGGTCGCGCTCGCGCCGGGCGACTTTGAAATCCGGGTCGTCGCCACCGCGATCACCGGCGAGGAACTTTTCCGCCTCCGCGGCCTCACCCTGCAGCCCATATACGCCCGCTGATTAAGCCCCGCCCTTCCTCCGGCGAAACGGCGGCCGCCCAACCTTCTCCCGACTCCCCCTCATGCCCCTCCGCATCGCATTCGCTTTTCTGTGCGCCTTCGCCGCCGTCGCTCGCGCCGAGCTTTACCTCCACCCGCTCTTTTCCGACGGCGCCGTGCTCCAGCGCGGCCAGCCCGTCCCCGTCTGGGGCACCGCCACACCCGGCGCCAAGGTCGAGGTCGTCTTCGCCGGCCAGTCCGCCTTCGCCACAGCCGACGAGTCTGGCAACTGGCGCGCCACCCTCGCGCCTATCGCCGCCTCCGGCGAATCCCGCGAACTCCTCGCCCGCGGCGACGGAGTCACCCTCGCCATTCGCGAAGTCGTGGTGGGCGATGTCTGGCTCGCCTCCGGCCAGTCCAACATGGATTCGCCCATGAGCTCCGGCTCCGCCGCCCAGTCCCTCGCCGAGGCTTCCGATCCGCTTCTTCGTTTCTACAAGGTCCAGAAGGCCGTCGCGGCCGGGCGCCAGGCCGCGCCCAAGGGAAAATGGAGCGCCTCCTCTCCGACCGCCACGCGCGAACTCACCGCCGTCGGCTACTTTTTCGCCCGCGAAATCCGCAAGTCGCAGAACGTCCCCGTCGCCATCCTGCACAGCGCGTGGGGCGGCACCCCGATCAAGACCTGGACGCCCATCGCCGCCTTCGAGGCCGAGCCGCCCGTCCAGCCCCTGCTCGCCGAGTGGAAGAACGCCTACGCGAAACACGTCGCCAACCGCGACAAGCCCGAGCTGCTTCAGGCCTACTACGCCGAGCGCAAGGAGTGGGAGGAACAGGTCGACAAGCCTTTCCGCGCCGCCCGCGACGCGCATCCCGCCGCGGTCCTCGCCGCCAGGGCCGCCGGTCAGCCGCCCCCGGCCGCGCCTAAGCACTCGCGCCCAAAACCCGAGTCGCCCGATCCCACCGCCATGCCCGCGCCCGCCACCAGCGACCGCCCCGCCACGCCTTCCATCGCCTACAACGCCATGATCGCCCCGCTCGCGCCCTACGCGATCAAGGGAGCCCTCTGGTATCAGGGCGAGGCCGACTCCTCCCGCGGTCTCGGCTATCGCGATCTGCTCCCGCGCCTCATCAAGGGCTGGCGCGCCGTCTGGGAGCAGGGTGATTTCCCCTTCCTGATCGTGCAGCTCCCCGGTCACGGCAAGGATGTCGAGCCCGTCGCTTCGCAAAATACCAACATCGCCTGGCTGCGCGAGGCGCAGGACCTGGCCGCGCGTAACGTGCCCGCCGCCGGCCTCGCCGTCACGGTCGACATCGGCGACGCCGCCGACGTCCATCCCGACAACAAGGTCCACGTCGGCTCGCGCCTCGCCCAGCTCGCCCGCGAGACCGTCTATCGCGAACCAGGCGTGGTCGGCGTCGGTCCCCGCTACGCCTCGCATCGCGCGGAAGAGGCCTCGATCCGTATCCGCTTTACAAACACAGGTTCCGGCCTGACCCCCGCCGCCGCGCCTTGGACCGCCAAGGGCGGCGTCTCTTTACCCACCGACAAGCTCGTCGGTTTCTTCGTCGCCGGCGCCGACCGCAAGTGGGTCGCGGCCGAGTCCAGGATCGACGGCGAAACCGTGATCGTCTCCGCGTCGGAGGTGTCCGCGCCCGTCGCCGTCCGCTACGCGTGGGCCTCTACTCCCGCGGCCAATCTCTACAACCGGGATGGTCTGCCCGCCGCGCCTTTCCGCACCGACGACTGGGCCCGCTGAGCCCGGCCCTCGTCTTTGTCACCCTTCCTTTTTCCACATAATGATCCAAAATCCAGTTCTCACCGGCTTCCATCCCGACCCCTCCATTTGCCGGGTCGGTGACGACTTCTACCTCGCCACTTCCACCTTCGAGTGGTGGCCCGGCGTCCGCATTCACCACTCGCGCGATCTGCGCCACTGGCGCCACCTTGGCTACGCGCTCGACCGCCCGTCCCAGCTCGACATGCGCGGCTGCAACAACTCCGCCGGTGTCTGGGCCCCGTGTCTCACCCACGCCGACGGCAAGTTCTGGCTGCTTTACACCAATGTGCGCCACCATGGCTTCGCCATCGTGCACGACACTCCCAACTACCTCGTGACCGCCGAACGCGTCGAGGGCCCGTGGAGCGAACCGGTTTATCTCAACTCGCGCGGTTTCGACCCCAGTCTTTTCCACGACGACGACGGCAAAAAATACATCGTGCAGATGCAGACCGGAGAGGCCGGCGGATCGCGTCGCTTCGACGGTATAATCCTGCAGGAATACGATCCCCGCGCCGCGCGCATGGTCGGCCAGCCGGTCAAAATCTGGGAGGGCTCGCCCATCGGGATCACCGAGGGTCCGCATTTCCTCAGGTAAGACGGTTGGTATTATCTCATCACCGCCGAGGGCGGCACCGCCGCGCGCCACGCCG
>JBDLWD010000419.1:0-3816 GCA_039804465.1 Verrucomicrobiota bacterium
CACGGTAGGCGGCATTCTCCTCGGCAAGCTCTGGTATCTGCTCTCGGGCGGAAAAATGAATCCGCTCATCGGCGCCGCCGGCATCTCCGCCTACCCCATCGCCGCGCGCCTCGTGCAGACGGAGGGCCAGCGCTGGAACAAGCAGAACTTCCTTCTCATGCACGCCATGGGCGCCAACACCGGGGGCCAGATCGGCTCGGTCATGGCCGCCGCGATCATGCTCTCCATCCTTGAAGGCATGGGCCTCATCTGACCATGACCACGCCCTCCGCCACGCCCTTTTCTCGCGCCCGCGCCGACGCGGCCGGCTGGACGCTCGAGGTCGTTACCGAGGTCGACTCCACCAATCGCATCGCCTCGAAGCTTCCGCCCTGGCGCGCGGTGCGCGCCGAGATACAGACCGCCGGACGCGGACGCACCGGCCGCGCATGGATCTCCGATCGCGGCGGCCTTTGGCTTTCCGCCGCGCTGCCTTGCCCCGGTCCGCGCGAGCGCTGGGCCACGCTGCCCCTCGCCGCCGGCCACTCCCTGCACAATGCCCTGGCCGGCCTAGGCGTATCCGATCTTCGGTTGCGGTGGCCGAACGACCTTCTCGTCGGGAGGCGCAAGCTGGCCGGGCTGCTGGTCGAGAGGCACTCGCCCGAAACCGCCGTCGTGGGCGTGGGCCTCAACGTGTTCAACTCCCCGGAGGAGGCGTCGCCGGACCTTCGCTCATCCACCGCCAGGCTGGCGGATCTGGTCGCCCTCGGCGAACGGGATCTCGACAACGTCGCCTCGCTGGTTTTGCGGGCCCTGACCGACGCACACGCCCTACTCGCCGCCAACCGATTTACGTCCATCGTGGACGGGCTGAATCGCGCATGGTCCGCCTCGCCCGCCCGTCAAGTCGCCCTCACCCTCAACGGTCGCCCTGAGCCCCTGGTCGCCCAGTTCCTGGGCATAGACGACGACGGCCGCCTCTTGGTCAGTATGGAAGACCGCACCGAGGCGCTAGACGCGACCCGGGTCGCGCTGCTCCGCGAACTTTGAATTTTCGCCCGGCACCCGCAGAACATCATGAAACCCGTTCTATTCAACAACACCGTCCTGCGCGACGGACACCAATCCCTCGCGGCCACGCGCATGACCACCGCGCAGATGCTGCCCGCCGCGCCCATGCTCGACGACATGGGATTCGCGGGCCTGGAGACCTGGGGCGGCGCGACCATCGATTCCTGCCTGCGCTTTCTCGGAGAAAACCCCTTCGACCGGCTCCGCGCCTTGAAAATGGCCGCGCCCAAGACACCGCAGCTGATGCTGCTTAGAGGCCAGAACATCGTGCAATACACCTCGTTTCCCGACGACGTGGTCGAGGCCTTCGTGAGAGCCGACGCCGCCGCAGGCCAGGATATCTTTCGGATATTCGACGCGCTGAACGACACCCGCAACCTCGTCACCGCGATCAAGACCGTGAAGGCCTGCGGGAAACACGCCCGCGGCGAGATCTGCTACACCACCAGCCCCGTCCACACCATAGAGGCCTTCGTAAAGATGGGCGTCGAGCTGCGCGGCCTGGGCTGCGATTCAATCGGCATCAAGGACATGTCCGGCGTCATCTCACCGCGCATCGCCTACGAGATGGTCCGGCAACTTAAGGAAAAGGTCGGCCTGCCCATCACCCTTCACACCCACGATACCGCCGGCCTCGGTGCGGCGGCCTACCTCGCGGCCATAGACGCGGGCGTAGACATCGTCGAAACCTCCATCGCGCCTTTCGCCAACGGCACCGCCCAGCCCGACACCGTGCGCATGCTAGCCCTGCTGGAGGGCCACCCGCGCCGCCCGGAGTTCGACCCGAGAAAACTCCAGCAACTCCGCGAGTATTTCACCGGAGTCTACAAGGAGCTCTCCAAGTTCACGTCGCCTGACAACGAGCGCATCGACTCCGACACGCTTTTCTACCAGGTGCCCGGCGGCATGCTATCCAACTTTCGAAACCAGCTCAGGGAGCAGGGCATGACCGACAAGTTCGAGCAGGTGATGGCCGAGATCCCCCACGTGCGCCAGTGCCTGGGCTGGATACCTCTCGTCACGCCCACCTCCCAGATCGTCGGCACCCAGGCCATGCTCAACGTGAAGTTCGGACGCTGGAAGACCATCGCACCCGCAGCAGCCGACATAGCGCTCAACAAATACGGCCGCCCCCCGGGCACGGTGGACGCGGAACTGCTTCGGATCATCAAGGATCGCACCGGCCAGACGCCGGTCGAAGGCAGGCCGGCAGACGCCCTTGCGCCGCGCATGGATAAACTGCGCGCCGAGCTGGCGGAGAAAAAGCTGCCCACCGATGACGAGGCGTGCGTGCTGTGGGCCATGTTTCCGCAGGAGTTCGCCAAGCTCCACGCGCCCAAGCCGGCCGCCGTCACCGCCCCCGTCGAGGTCACGGCCAACCCCGACGCGCCGCACCGGACGACCGGCCCCGCGGATCGCTATCGCCTGACCATAGGAAACCGGACCGCAGAAGCGCTCGTGGAAGAAATCGGTTGAACCGCGCGCGCTTCCGGCGGCCGGCTCAAGGGCGCCGACGCTGGATAAGCGAGGCGACGCGCTCGCACACCTCGCGCGGGCTGGCGGGCTTGGCCACGTAGTCGTCCGCACCGGCGCGCATGCATGCCTCGCGGTCTCCACCCATGGCGAGCGCGGTCAGGGCGATGACAGGAGTGCGCGCGATTTGGGCGTCCGGATTGGCGCGGATTCGTCGCGTGGCCTCCAACCCATCCATGACCGGCATCTGGATATCCATGAGCACGGCATCCGGCTTGTGTTGCACCACGTATTCCACCGCCTCGGCACCATTGTCCGCGGCCACCACGCGAAACCCTTTTGCCTCCAGGTAGTCGGCGATCGGGAGCCGATTGGCCGCTATGTCATCGACCAAAAGGACGAGCGGGCCCTCGGCCACGGCGACAGGGACGAACGGCGCACCGGACAAGACTCGTGGCGCGGGCGCAGGAGTCTCGCCAACCTGCAGTCTGGGCAAGGTAACCGTAAAGGTGGATCCTCGCCCGAGAGCGCTCTCCACCGCCACCCGCCCCCCGTGCATGGTCACAAGCTGGCGAACCAGCGAAAGCCCGAGACCGGTGCCGGAATACTCGCGGGACAATCGGTTGTCGACCTGGACAAACGGCTGGAAAAGACGCGGCTGCTCCTCGGCGGAGATGCCTATGCCCTCGTCCCACACCGAAACGCGCACCTCGGCGTCGGAGGCGGCGACACGCAGACCGAGCAAACCGCCTTCGGGGGTGAATTTCACCGCGTTGCCTAGAAGATTGATCAGCACCTGCTGCAGGCGGCGCGCGTCGCCCCGACCCAAGAGACCGGGCTCGGGAAGCTCGACCTTCACCGTCTGGCGCCGGCGCTGGGCCATGGGTTGCACCATTTGCACGGCGGTCTCGCACACCGTGCGGATCGACGCGGGCGCGAGATTCAACTCGCCGTTGCCCGACTCCAACTTGGCGAGATCAAGAATGTCGTTGATCAGATCGAGCAGGTGCCGGCCGCTGGTCATGACGAGCTCTAGGTAGCGGGACTGCTTTTCATTCAGATTGCCGTGGATCCCGTCGATCAAAGATTCGGAAAGCCCGAGGATAGAGTTGAGCGGCGTGCGCAGCTCGTGGCTCATGTTCGCGAGGAAGGCGTCCTTCAGCCGCGAGGCGCGGGCGAGGCTGGCGTTGGCGACCAGCAGCTCCTCGCCACGGCGGCGCAAGGCCTCCTCGGCGCGAAGTCGCTCGATAAACTGCGCCAACTGGGCGCCCAAGGCGGCTAGCATCCGCACCC
>JBDLWD010000420.1:0-8035 GCA_039804465.1 Verrucomicrobiota bacterium
CAAGGCCATGCCCGGACGCAGCTGGTCGCCATCCTTCGCCTCGGCGACGTGAAACGCGCACAACCCCGCGAGCCGGTCGGCGAAGGCGCGGGAAAAGTGCGCCGGGATATGTTGCACGATGGCGATGGGCGGCAATCCCGCCGGCAGGCGGGTCAAGACCTCGCGCAGCGCCTCGGTGCCGCCGGTCGAGGCCCCTAGGAGGATGAGCTTGCGCGGATCGCAACCCGAGGGCGGCGCGGCCAGCCGGGCAGGCGGAGTCGGGTGCGCTGCCGTCGCCGCGGCGGGCGAGGGGCGTCGCGGTCTTGCCCGCGCCGCGGCTTTCACCGCCAGCAGCAGTTTCGGGCCCAAGTCGCCAAAGCTGTAGGAGCCACCCGGCTTGGCCAGCACCTCCACCGCGCCGAGACGCAGCGCCTCCAGGGCGAAGCGGGAGTTTTCCTGCGTGAGCGAACTCATCACCACGGTGGGGATGGGCCGCTCGCGCATGAGGATGCCGAGGAATGTCAGGCCGTCCATGCGCGGCATCTCGAGATCGAGAGTCAGGACGTCCGGCGACAGTTCCTTGATGCGTTCCTTCGCCACGAAGGGATCGGAGGCGGTGCCCACCACCTGTATGCCGGGGTCGGCCGAGAGTGCGTCGGATACGAGGCGACGGACGACGGCGGAGTCGTCGACCACCAGGACGCGAATGGGTTTTTCGGCGGACATGGCTTCAGCGAAGGGGGGCTTGGTAGGTGGCCGGTCGTATCATCTGCATGCCGTGGGAGATGCCCGTCAGGCTCTCGGAATGGCCCACGAGCAGATAGCCTCCCGGCACGAGGCGCGCTTTCAGCCGGTTGACCAGCTCTTCCTGCGTTTTCCGGTCGAAGTAGATCATCACGTTGCGGCAGAAGATGATTTGAAACGGCTCGGAGAAGGGAGGCTGGCCTTCCAGCAGGTTCAGGTGGTGGAAACGCACCACGGAACGCAGCGCCGGCCGCACCCGGTAGAGGCCCTCCTGCTCCCCGTATCCGGTTTGAAAATACGCCTTCACCTTGGCCGGCCCCAGCCGCGAAACCGTTTCGGCCGGGTAGATCGCGGCCTGGGCCTTGGCCAGCACGCGGGTGGAGATGTCGGTGGCCTCGATCTGGCGAGCCCAGGGGCGGGGCTGGGCGCCGAAGTATTCCTCCAGGGCCATGGCGATGGAGTAGGGTTCCTCTCCGCTGGAGCAGGCCGCGCTCCAGATGCGCAACGCCGGCCAGCGCTCCTTGTCCCGGCGGCGCTCCAGATCCGGCAAAATGATTTCTCGCAAGGCCGCGAAGTGGCCCTCCTCGCGAAAAAAGAAGGTGTGGTTGGTCGATATGACGTCGATCAGGTGCCCGAGCTCCTCGGCGCCCGCCGGGCTGCGCAGGAGAGCGCAGTAGTCCTCTACCGTGGCGCGCCCCGTCGCGCGCAGGCGTTTGCCGAGCCGCGCGCCCACCAACTCCTGTTTGTCAGGCCCCAGGTTTATTCGGCTGTGCTGATAAACGAGGTCGCGGATGAACTGGTAATCTCCCTGTCGCATGGATTGGCCTTACTTTATCGGCTCGGACCGGGAAAAATGAACGTATTCATAACCAAAAAGCCTGCGTCCAGGATCCCCCGGCAATTTTTGCCTTAAGCTTGGGGGCGGAAATCGTTTTTTGGGGGTAATCAGGTAAATTACTTTTTCAGTATATTGTAAATAAAGGATATGCGTAATCATACGCTTCGCTGGCACTCTCAGTGCATAAGCGTTGGGCACCATGATCGAACTCGTCGCCAACAACGCCAATTACCAGCTGGCGAGACGCATGCTCGACGCCTCCGTGCTGCGCCACGAGGCCATCGCCAGCAACATCGCTAACGCAGAGACCCCCGGTTACCGCCGGGTCGACATCTCCCCCGACTTCCAGACCGCCCTTCGCTCCCAGTTCTCCAACGGCGCCAGCCCCAAGGCATCCGAAGTCGCGGCGCTCCGCCCGCGTCTCGCCGAGGACTCCACCGTTCGCTCCGTCCGCCCCGATGGTAACAGCGTCGAGCTCGAGACCGAGTTGCTCGCCATGGGCCGCAACCGCGTTGAGCACGAATACCTCACCGATCTCGTCAGCAGCAACATCCGTCAGCTGCGCATGGCCATCAGCGGCCGCGTCGCATCCTAAGCCGCCCTAAACCCGCGTCCTTGCCGACCTCGACCCCATGGAACTGATCTCCGGAATCTCCGCCAGCAGCGGCGCCCTCACCGCCCAGCGCACCCGCCTCGACTTTATCGCGCAAAACATAGCCAACGCCAACACCACCCGCGGCCCCGACGGCCGTCCGTTTCAGCGGCAGATCGTCACTTTCGAGAGCCAGTTCCTCAACGCCCAGGGCGCGGGTCAGGGCAACCGCAGCGGCCTCTCCACCGTTCGCGTCTCCGAGGTCTCCAACGACCCCACGCCCGGCCAGCGCGTCTACGATCCCGGCCACCCCGACGCCGACGAAAAGGGCATGCTCACCATGCCCAACGTCAACATCGCCCACGAGATGGTCGACCTCATCACCGCCTCCCGCGCCTACGAGGCCAACCTCTCCGTGGTTAAGAACTCGCGCCAGATGGCGCTAAAGACCCTCGAGATCGGCCGATAATCCGCCGCCCCGCCTACTATGTCGCCCCTCGGCTCAACTGCTCCCATTCAAACCGGCGCCCTGCGTTCCACCTGGGAGACCGCGCCCTTGCGCGAGACCCCCGCGCCCCGCGCCCCCGCCGGTCCCGCCGCACCCTCCGGCGCCGGCTTCGGCGACATGCTCGAAAACCTCGTGGGCAACGTCGAGAACCGCCAGACCGAGGCGCGTTCCATCACCCGCTCCGTCCTTCTCGGGGAAAATCCCAACCTTCACCAGAGCGTGATCGCCATGCAGGAAGCCTCCGTCGCCTTCAGCCTCATGGTCGAGGTGCGCAACAAGGTCGTCGAGTCCTACCAGGAACTCATGCGCATGCCGGTTTGATCCGGCCCCGCCAGCATTTCACTTCTCCTAGCCTTCGCCTCCCGCCGCCCACCCTATGAAACCTTTCGCCCAGTCGCTGCTCGATCTCTGGCGCCAGATCGGCGTCAGCCAGCGCGTCTCGCTCATCGCCTCCATTCTCGCCGTGGCGCTGGTCGTCGTGGGACTCGTGGTGTGGTCCCGCCAGCCTGATTATCAGCTGCTTTACGGCCGCCTCGCGGAGAAGGACGCCGCCGCCATAATCTCCTCCCTCCAGACCCAGGGCGTGCCCCATCGCGTGGGGCAGGGCGGGGCCTCCGTCTACGTGCCCGCCGATCAGGTGCACCGCCTCCGCATGGAACTGGCCGGCAAGGGCCTCCCCGGTGGCGACGGCGTGGGCTTCGAAATCTTCGACAAGGGCCAGTTCGGCCTGAGCGACTTCGTCCAGCGCACCAACTACAACCGCGCCATCCAGGGCGAGCTCGCCCGCACCATCTCCCAACTCGACGGAGTTTCCGCCGCGCGCGTCATGATCGTGCAGCCCGAGAACCGCCTCCTCCTCACCGACCAGGGCATCAAGCCCACCGCCTCCGTCTTCGTCGAGGTGCGCAACCGCCTCGAACCCGAGGCCGTCAACTCCATCCGCCACCTCGTCGCCAACGCCGTTCAGGGTCTCGTGCTCGACGCCGTCGCGGTTGTCGACCAGCGCGGCCGCGTGCTCTCTTCCGAGCTCAAGGAGGACCCCCTGCTCGGATCCGCCTCCAGCCTCATCCGTTATCGCCAGCAGGTGGAGGACTATTTCGCCAAGAAGGTCGAATCCATGCTCTTCCCCGTGCTCGGCCCCGGCCAGGCCATCGTGCGCGTCTCGGCCGAGATCGACAACGAGGCCGCCGTCCTCACCGAGGAGCGCTTCGACCCCGAGAGCGCCGTCGTCCGCACCCAGACCAACACCGAGGACACCAACACCAGCACCGAGGAGCGCAAAGGCGGCCTCACCGGCGTCGCCGCCAACACCCCTGGCGCCCCGGCCGACGCCGCCGCCGCGCAGCCCGCCCGCCCGTCCGTCACCAACGCGCAAAACCGGAAGAACCAGAGCATCAGCTACGAGATCAACCGCACCACCGCCAACATCCGGCGCAACCCCGGCAGCATCAAGTCGCTCACCGCCGCCGTGTTCGTCGCCGCCCGCCCCGCCGAGGCTCCCGACAAGCCCTCCGTGCCCCGCACCCCCGCCGAGCTCGAGTCCCTTCGCCGCGTCGTGGTCAACGCCCTCGGCCTGAAGGTCACCTCCGGCCAGTCTCTCGACGACATCGTCAGCCTCCAGGAAACCGCCTTCCAGCCCGCCGCGATCGACGAGCGCATCGAGGCCCTCGCCACCGAGACCCGCGTGCAGAGCTGGATCGAGACCGCCTCGCGCTACGTCGCGGTCGCCGTCGCCCTCGGCGCCTTCTACGTCTTCTTCCGCATGCTGCGCCGCCAGCGCCCCGAGCCCGTGCCTGTCGAATTGCTCAACGCCGCAGCCGCCGGCCGCAACGGCGCCCGCGCCAACGGAAATTCCGCCGCGCCCACTCCCGAGCTCCTCAACGAGCTCATCCGCCAGAAACCCGCCCACGTCGGCACCGCCCTCCGCGACTGGGTCGCGGCCAAGGGTAACTGACCCACGCCCCCATGGCCGACCTCGACTACGAGAAACTCACCCGCATCCAGAAGCTCGCGGTCTTCCTCATCGTCATCGGGACCGAGGCGGCCGCCGAGGTGATGCGCCATTTGGGCGACTCCGATATCGAGAGCATCTGCCGCGAGATGGGTCAGCTGACCGTGATCAAAGAGAGCACGCGCGAGGCCGCCCTGGCCGAGTTCGCCCCCATCATCGGCGACAGCCTCGGCTGCACCCTCGGTGGCCTCGACTACGCCCGCAACACGCTCACCCTCGTCCGCGGCGAATACAAGGCCGGCGTCCTCCTCAGCCGCGTGGGCGCCGAGCCCGCCGTCGTCTCCTCCTCGGAGCTCATGGCCGACATCGCCGAGATGGAGGGCCGCCAGATCTACAACCTCCTCAAGGACGAGCAGCCCCAGACCGTCGCCTTCGTGCTTTCCTACCTCGGCGCCGCCAAGTCGGCCGAGGTTTTCATGCTTCTGCCCGCCGAGGTGCGCGAGGATGTCGCCGAACGCCTCGGCACCATCGACAGCACGCCGCGCGATCTCGTCGGCCGTATCGTTCGAAACCTTTCCCGCCACGTCTCCGGGCGTCCCGCCCAGGCCTTCCAGACCAGCGGCGGCGTGCGCGCCGTGGCCGATCTGCTCAACACCATCGACAAGGAGACTTCCAAGAACCTCCTTAGCCGCATCGAGGAACGCAACGCCCCGCTCGGCTCCGCCGTCCGCCGCAAGATGTTCAGCTTCGACGACGTCCGCCGCCTCGCTCCGGCCGACCTGCAGCGCGTGCTGCGCGAGGTCGACTCGTCGCATCTCGCCGTGGCGATGAAGTCCGCCACCGAGTCGCTCCGCGAAAGCATCTACGCCGCCCTTTCCAAACGCGCCGCCGAGTCGCTGCGCGACGAAATCTCCATGCTCGGCCCTGTCCGCCTCAAGGACGTTGAGATCGCGCAGGACGCCATCATCCAGGTCGTTCGCCGCCTGGAGGACGAAGGCACCATCACCCTCGGCGACGGCGACGGCGCCATGGTCGCCTGAGCTCCGGCCCTTTTACTCATGGCCGTCCACCACCAACTCGTCGCCTTCGACCGGCCTCTCCTCGCCGTCCGGACCGCCGGTTCTCCGCGCGAACACACCGCCGCCGATCTGCTCGCCGCGCGCGCCGCCGGTTACCAGGAGGGAGGCGATGCCGCCCGCGCTTTCACCAACCAGCAGATCGTCGAGCTGCGCGCCGAGATGCAGGAGCTTCAGCAGGGTATTTTCCAGCGGCTAACCACCGCCCACGAAGAGCTCGGGGCCCAGGTCCGCGCCGCGTTGCCCGTGCTTGCCGTCGAGATAGGCCAGCGCCTGCTCGCCGGCATGGTGCCGCCGCCCGAGCTGGTTGAGCGGCTTTGCCGCGAGGCCCTCGATCAGCTCTACCCGGAGCGCTCCGGCCTCGAGCTCGTCGTCGGCCCGCGCGACGCCGCCGTGCTCGAGCGCCTCGTGCCCTCCTGGTCCGCCCATTTCACCGACCTCAAAGTCACCGTCGACGACACCCTCAACCCCGGCGATTGCCTCGTGCGCAGCCGCTTTGGCGTCACCGACGCCCGCGCCTCGTCGAAGGTCGCCGCCTTGCGACAGGAGCTCATGGGAGAATGAAAAACGACGTCGCCGATTTCGTCTCCACGTTGCGCACCCAGGTGCGCCACGCCCCCGCGCTCCGCCGCCTCGGCCGCGTGGCCGCCGTCACCGGCCTCATCATCGAGTCCGAGGGCCCCAACGTCGGCCTAGGCGAGCTCTGCATGCTCAGCTCCGAGCGCGAGTCCTTCGAGGTCATGGCCGAGGTGGTGGGCTTTCGCGGCGAACGCGTGCTGCTCATGCCGCTCGGCGATACCGGCGGCCTGCACGCCGGGTGCCAGGTGACCGCCTGCGACCGCCCGCCCCTTCCCCTGCCCGGCCCCGGTCTCCTCGGTCGCGTGCTCGACGCCCTCGGACGCCCCTTCGACGAGCACGGCCCTGTGCCCCTTCACCGCGCACCGGCCGGCGCGGTCAAACCTCCCCATCCGCTCCGCCGCCAGCGCATCAAGGACGTGTTCCCCACCGGCGTGCGCGCGCTCGACGTCTTCACCCCCTTCGGCCGCGGCCAGCGTCTCGGTCTTTTCGCCGGCTCCGGCGTCGGCAAATCCACTCTCCTCGGAATGATCGCCCGCGGCGCCCAGGCCGACGTCGTGGTCATCGCCCTTGTCGGCGAGCGCGGCCGCGAGGTCCGCGAGTTTTTGGAAAAGGACCTCGGCCCCGAGGGGCTCGCCCGCTCCGTCGTCGTCGTCGCCACGTCCGACACGCCCGCGCCGCTCCGCCTGCGCGCCGCCACCACCGCCACCGCCATCGCCGAGGGCTATCGCGATGCCGGCAAAAATGTCCTCCTGCTGATGGACTCCGTCACGCGCTTCGCCATGGCCCAGCGCGAGATCGGCCTGGCCATCGGCGAGCCGCCCGCCACCCGAGGCTACACGCCCTCCGTCTTCGCCCTGCTCCCTCGCCTCCTCGAGCGCGCCGGCGCCGGCGAGACCGGCGCCATCACCGCTCTCTACACCGTGCTGGTCGAGGGTGACGACATGAACGAGCCCGTCGCCGACACCGTGCGAGGCATCCTCGACGGACACCTTGTCCTTTCCCGCGCCCTCGCCCACGCGAACCACTATCCCGCCATCGACGTTCTCGAGAGTGTCTCGCGTCTGACCCGCGACATTTGCTCGTCCGAAGAGGTCGAGCTCGCCGCCCGCGCCCGCGAGCACCTCGCCCTCTACAAGAAGAACGAGGACCTCATCACCGTCGGCGCCTACCAGTCCGGCTCCAGCGCCGAGCTCGATCGCGCCGTCGCGCTGCACCCGGGCCTGCGCGCCTTCCTTCGCCAGCCTGTCCACGAGGCCACGCCTCGCGCCTCCGGCTACTCCCGCCTCGCCGAACTCCTCGGCAAGTCATGAAACGCTTTCGCTTCCGCCTCGAATCCGTCCTCGCCCTGCGCTCCCTTGCGGAGCGCTCGGGGCGCGAGCGTTTCGGCGCGGCCCAGCAGCTTCTTGCCGCGGCGCTCGCCGCCCTCCGCGCCGCTGAGGCCCGCCGGCTCGCCCTTGCCGAGGCCCTCTCCGCCTCTCGCCAAGGCTCGTCCTTCCGCCCCGCCGAGCAGGCCGCCGGCCTCGCCGCGCTGCGCTCCGCCGAGCTCGAGATCGAGGCGGCCGCGCGCCGCCACGTCGAGGCCGTCGCCGCCAGCGCCAAGGCCCGCGAGGAATGGCTCGCCGCACGGCGCCGCCTCCAGGTCGTCGAACGCCTCGAGGAGCGCGCCCGCCGCGCCCATCGCGAGGCTTCGGACAAGGCCGAGCAGGCCCTCCTCGACGAACTCGCCTCCCTCGCCGCCGCCCGGTCCAACCTCAGTCCCGCATGAAAG
>JBDLWD010000421.1:0-3543 GCA_039804465.1 Verrucomicrobiota bacterium
ATAGGTGCGCTTGTAGGCGTGGTGGTCGTTTTCGAACACCGCCGTGACCGCGTTTTTTTCGAACAAAGGCGACCACTCGCGGCGAATGGCCTGGGAACGCGGGTGCTCGCTGGGCAATACGCCGTATTTGGGCCGTTTGGTCGTCCCGTAGGCCGGATAGTGATAGGCGGGGAAAACAAAGCGGCGGTCCGCGCGCGCGGCGAGCGCGGAGGCCAGCCATTCGGTCTGCGCGCCGGCGATCGGCCGGGTGTGGTCGGTATCGAGCAGAAGCAAGGAAAGGTAGCTGCCAAAATCCAATGCGTAGAAGGTGCGGTCCTGAGGCAGGGCGAAGAAGGCATGGAAAAATACCGCGTCTTCGGGAACGCGGCCGTCGTAGTGCCCCTTTACCTCATGATTGCCGATGCCGATCACCATGGGAACCAACCGGCCGTCGGGCGCGCGAAGCGTCTGGTAGACTGCGGCGAACCAATCCAGCCAGCGCCCGAGACTCTTGTCGTCAGCGTAGGCAAGATCGCCTGCGATTAGCGCGAAATCGGGATCCTGCGCCCCCGCGACGCGATTCATCGCCTCGAACCAGTCGCGGCGGTGCATGGTGTCGCCGCCGGAGATAAAGCGCACCGGACGCTCCAGCTTGTCCGGCACGGTGCGAAACCGGTCCGCACGCGCACCAGCCGGCGGGGCGGCATCGCCGGGCGCGAATTCGTAAACGGTATCCGGCGCCAAGCCGGTCAACTCTGCGCGCCGGATCCACACCTCGCCGCCTAAGGAGGAGGCGGCCCCGCCCTCCGCTTTAAGCCACTCTCCACCTTGGGCCGGCCGATACCACACCCGAGCGGGCGCGACGGCATCACGATCCACCCAGTTGACCAGCATGGTCGAGGCAGGGTCACCGAGCCAGGTCAGGTAAACGCCCACGGGAGCGGCGGCGACGCCGTGCGCCCGGAGCAAGCTCAGGCAAACCGTCAAAAGCACCAGCAAGCGGGGTAATGTTCGCATCGTGTCAAATTGCCACCGCCTGGACCGGACGGGCAATGGCGCGTTTCGCGCTTTGCGCGGGCTCCGCTTTCCCCACACGTTAGTTCATCACGTCACGCCCGCCCCCGCGCATGTCCAGCACCGCCCCCTTCATCGGCCGCATCCAGAAGCACGCCCGCGAACGCCTCGACTTCGCGCCAGGTGCCCCGCGCGCCGAACGTCTCGCCGCCTGCAAAACGTTTCTCCGGCTCGAAAGCGCCATGATCCGCATGCGCCACGACGGCGGAGAATCCGGCCTAGATGTCGCCCAAGCCCGGGCCGCGATGGTGGACGTTATGCTCGCGCATCTTTTCGACCATGCGTTGACCGGTTTTGAAAGCACCCACGGCAAGCTGCCCGCCGCCTGCGCCCTGCTGGCGCTGGGAGGATACGGGCGCGGCGAACTCAGCCCGCTGAGCGACATCGACATCATGTTCCTGTTTCCGTCCAAGGTGAAGACGGCGGTCATCCAGCCGCTCCAGCAACACCTGATCGACGAGGTGCTCTACGTGCTCTGGGACTGCGGTCTGAAAGTGGGCCACTCCTCGCGCACCATAGACGACGCCTTCGGCGAGGCGAAGAAAGACATCCAGACCAAGACCGCGCTGCTCGAGGCCCGGCTCGTGGCGGGAGCGCAGCTGCTATTCGAGGGATTCACCGCAGCTTATCGCAACTACTACACTCAGGAGGACGCGAAGGGCTACATCAAGGCGCGCCTGGAAGACCAGGCCACCCGCCGGGCCAAATTCGGCGATTCCGTCTTCCTCCAGGAGCCCGACATCAAGAGCGGCGTAGGCGGGCTGCGCGATTACCAGAACACTCTCTGGATGGCCCGCGTGAAGCTAGGCATCGGCGCGATGGATGAACTGGTCGAGCAGGGCTACCTGAAGCGCAACGAGCTTCGCGACTTCAAGCGCGCCTACGAATTCCTCCTACGGGTCCGCAACGAGCTCCACTTTCAAAGCAAACGCCCGACCGACCTCCTCGACCTTGAGGCGCAGCCGCGTATCGCGCTCGGCATAGGATACACCAACCATGACACGCTCGATCGGGTGGAGCAGTTCATGCACGACTACTACCGGGCCGCGCAGACCGTCTACCGCACCTCAAAGCTGGTCGAAAACCGCCTCGCACTCACGCTGGAGGCGACCGGGGATAAGAGGATCTCCTTCCGCGAAGCCGTGCGCGCCCTCCGTCATGTGCGCTCCAAGCGCATCGACGGCTTCATCCTGCGCGGCACCGAACTCATGGCGGAGACGCCCCAGGTCTTCCGCGAGGATCCCGTGCGCCTTGTGCGCGTTTTTCGCCACTGCCAGTCGCTGGGCGCCCAGCCCGACTTCACCCTGCAAAGCCTGATCCGCGAATCGCTGCCGCTCATCACCCGACGCGTGACCGAGGATCGCGACGCCAATGTCAGCTTCAAGGCCATCCTCGACGAGGCCGGCGCCGTCCACCCCATCCTCGCCCTTATGCACGAGCTCGGCGTGCTGGCGCGGTTCATCCCCGAGTTTCAGGGTCTGACCTGCCTGGTGCAGCACGAGTTTTATCACCGCTACACCGCCGATATCCACACGCTCAACGCCATCCGGGAGCTCGATTTTGTTTTCTCCGGTTCCGATCCGGTCGCGCAAAAATACCGCGACATCCTGCACGAAACCGCCAACCCCACCCTGCTCTATCTCATTCTTCTGCTGCACGACATCGGCAAGGCGCGCGGCATAAAGGGCCATGCCGAGTTCGGCGTGGAGATCGCCCTCCCATTATTGGCGCGCATGGAGGTCAACGCGGCCGAGCAGGAAATTGTCACTTTTATCATCAAAAACCATCTTATCATGGCACGCTTTTGGCAAAAGCGGGACGTCGATGACCCCGCTTCCGCCACCGCTTTTGCCGAGCTGGTCCCCGATCCGGACAAGCTCCGTTACCTCTGCGTTCATACTTTTTGCGACGCCCGCGGCACCGCGGCCGGCCTCTGGAACAGCTACAAGGACACGCTGCACGGCACGCTCTACCGGGCCACGCTCGACCACCTGACCCACGGCGCCGTCCGCATCGCCGATCGCAACACCGCCCGCATGCAGTCCACCTACCAGGAACTCGTCGCGAAAAAGATCCCCGGCATCAGCCCGGACGAGATCACCGCGCATTTCCAACTGCTTCCCGAGCGCTACTTCATCCACACCGACCCGGACGAAATCGCCCTGCACATCCGGATGGTGAACAAGTTGCTCGCCTCCATCTCGCAAGCGAACGCCGTCGGCAGCCTGAAACCGGTCATCGAGTGGCACGACGATCTTAACCGCTCGCTCACCGTCGTTCACATAGTCACCTGGGACCGCGCGGGGCTTTTCTACAAGCTCGCCGGGGCGTTCTCCGTCGCCGGACTTTCCATTCTTTCCTCCAAGGTCATCTCGCGCAACGACCACATCGCGATCGACACCTTCTACGTCGTCGAACCTGGCCGCGGCGTCGTCCAATCCGCAAAGGCCCAGGATACCTTCGCCAAGACCGTCGAGGAGGCCCTGGTCA
>JBDLWD010000422.1:0-5385 GCA_039804465.1 Verrucomicrobiota bacterium
CGGCCGCCCGCACTACACCAACGTGCGCATGCCCTTCCGCGAGGAACCGCCCTTCACCCCGGCCATCAATCCCACCGGCGTCTACCGCCGCACCTTCCGCGTCCCCGAAACCTGGCGCGGCCAGCGCATCGTCCTCCACTTCGGCTCCGCCGATTCCGTGCTGGCCGTCTACGTCGATGGCACCGCCGTCGGCCTTTCCAAGGACGCCCGCCTACCCGCCGAGTTCGACATCACCCCGCTCGTCAGCCCCGGCTCCGACCATGAACTCGTCGCCATCGTCGTCCAGTATTCCGACGCCTCCAGCCTCGAGGACCAGGACATGTGGCGCCTCGGCGGGCTCCCCCGCGAGGTCTTCCTCTACGCCACGCCCCGCGTCCACCTCGCCGACATCAAGACCACCCAGCGCATCGACCTGGCCCGCCACACCGCCGAACTCGAGGTGCTGGTCAAGGTCGGCTTCCCGCAAAACCTTCCCCTCCCGGACGCCCGGGTATCGGTAAAGCTGCTCGACCCCCGCGGCCGCACCGTCCTCGCCAAGGCGCTCGTCGCGGAGGCCGGCCACGACAAGGGCCAGGAATTCCGCTTCGGCCAGGACCTCGACCGCGGCTTCGTTCGCCTGCTCATCCGCGTGCCCAAAAACAAGCTTCGACTCTGGTCCCACGAGAGCCCCGCGCTCTATACGCTCCTCGTCGCCCTCACCCCGCCCAAGACGTCAGGCGCGGCCGCCTCCCACGCCGCCATCCGCGTCGGCTTCCGCAAGATCGAGGTCCGGGACCGCGACCTCCTCATCAACGGCCGCCGCGTCCTTATCAAGGGCGTCAACCACCACGAGCACCACCCCGACCACGCCAAGGCCGTCCCGCTCGAGACCCTCCGGCGCGACGTCGTCCTCATGAAGCGCTTCAACTTCAACGCCGTGCGGCTCTCCCACTACCCGCACGACCCGCGCTTCCTCGACCTCTGCGACGAATACGGTCTCTACGCCATCGACGAGACCAACGCCGAATCGCACGATTTCCACAACTCCCTCTGCGACGACCCCCGCTACGCCACCCCCTGGCTCGACCGCGCCCTTCGCATGGTCGTTCGCGACATCAATCACCCGTCCGTCATCGCCTGGTCCCTCGGCAACGAGGCCGGCTACGGACCCGCGCACGACGCCGCCGCCGGCTGGATCCGCCACTACGACCCCACCCGCCTCGTCCATTACGAGGGCGCCATCTCGCGCTGGCAAACCGCCGCCACCTGGCTCCACGGCTCCGCCGCCACCGACCTCATCTGCCCGATGTATTCCTCCATCGAGGAGCTTAACCTGTGGCTCGACTACGCCGACAAGCACCTCCCCCCAGCCGCCAAGGACTACGCCGGGCTCCTCGCCGCCGATGCCGAATCACCCGCCGTAAGGACCTACCGCCCCAGGCCGGGCGCCCTCCCCCTGCCCACGCCCCTCCACCCCCTGGCCCGTCCCGTCATCCTCTGCGAATACTCGCACGCCATGGGCAACTCCAACGGCTCCCTCTCCGACTACTACCACCTCTTCAAGACCCGCGCCGGCATCCAGGGCGGCTTCATCTGGGAGTGGCTCGACCACGGCCTGCGGGTCAAGACCGCCGACGGTCGCGAGCACTTCGCCTACGGCGGCGACTTCGGCGACACGCCCAACGACGCCAACTTCGTCTGCGACGGCCTCGTATCCGCCGACCGGATACCCCACCCCGCCTGCCTGGAGCACCACCGCCTCGCCCAGCCGGTCGCCGTCTCCCTCGTGTCGGCCGCGACGTCCGCCGCCTCCGCCTCCGCGAGGATCCGCGTGCGCAACGAGCACGACTTCACCGCGCTCGACGCCGCCGGCCTGCGCGCCTCCTGGACGCTTCTCGCCGACGGCCAGCCCGTCCGCTCCGGCACCCTCCCCGCCTCGGCGCTCAAGGGCCTCGCCCCCGGCGCCGCGCGCGAGGTCGCGTTCCGTATCGGCGCGCTACCAGACTCCGCCAAGGAGTTCCACCTGAACGTCGCTTTTTCCCTCGCCCGCGCCACCGCCTGGGCCGAGGCCGGCCACGTCGTCGCCGCCGAGCAACTCGCCCTTCCCAGGCCGAAAACCAAGACCGCCCGCCCGGCCTCCCGCGCCGCCGCGCTCCCGCCCGTCTCCGTGGAGGAGACGCTCGGGGGCTACGTCCTCCGCGCCGCCGGCGTCGAGGCCGCCTTCGACCGCGCCACCGCCACGCTCGTCTCCCTCAAACGCGACGGACGCGAAACCCTCGCCCGCAGCCCGCTCCTCCAGCTCTGGCGCGGCGCCACCGACAACGACGGCGTGAAGCTCTGGTCAGGCCAGGACGGCAAGGCCCTCGGACGCTGGCAAAAACTCGGGCTCGACCGCGGCCTCGAACACCGCGTCGCCAGATTCGACGTCTCCTCTCCCGCCAAGGACGGCTCCGTGTCCGTGACGCTGGCACACGCCGCCACCACGCCCCTTCGCCAAAACTGGAAGGACGTGCTCCACACCCATCGCTACACCCTCCGCCCCGACGGCCGCCTCGAGGTGGCGAACGAGATCGCGCTGGCCAAGGACTACGCCGACCTGCCGCGCGTCGGCGTGCGGCTGGACCTCGTCCCCGGCTTCCGCCGTCTCGCCTACTTCGGCCGCGGGCCCTTCGAGAACTACTCCGACCGCAAGACCGCCGCCGACCTCGGCCTCTACGAAAACACCGTCGCCGGCGAATACGTCGACTACGTCATGCCCCAGGAGCACGGCCACCACACCGACACGCGCTGGATCGAGCTCATGACCGAGGGCAAAAAAACCGCGCTCCTCGCCGTCGAGGCCGCGACCACGCTGGAATTCAACGCCACGCACTTCGCCGCCGAGGATCTCTACGCCGCCCGCCACACCACCGATCTCAAGGCGCGCGCAGAGACTCTCCTCTACCTCGACGCCGCCCACCGCGGCCTCGGCACCCAGAGCTGCGGTCCCGACGCCCTGCCGCGCTATCGTCTGGCCGCCGGCAAACACACGCTCGACTTCACCCTGCACGTTTAACGCGCGTCCCCCTCCCTCCTCGGGCCTGGCCTGAAACCAGGCAAGACACGCATTATCCATCAAGAAAATGAAAAGGGGTCGCCCCTCGTGCGACTTTCACGGCAGCATCCATCCTACCGCCCCATGACGATCGCCAAAAGACTCTATGTATTGATGACGGTTCCGGTGCTGCTCATCCTTGTGCTGGGCGTCGTCATGTGGCGTCTGCTCGCCGGCATAGAGGCGCGCAGCGGCTACCTCACCGAAAAAGTAACTCCGGGGCTCGCGCAACTGGCCCACATCAACCACGACGTAACCCGCCTCGGCCTGAGCATCAGCGACAGCTCCCACGGCGAGTCGTCCCGCGACCGCTCCGCGAGCAGGGCCGCCTTCACGGCCGCGCGAGCCTCCATATCGTCCGCGCTGGACACATACGCGGCCGCCTACGTCAACGAGGATGGCGAGCGCGTCCTGCTGGAAGAGTTCCGGCACAACAGCCGCGTGTGGGCCGATATGGCCGCCCGCATCCTCGACCTCACCGACGCCGGCAGGCTGCCCGAGGCCGGCAGGCTCCTTCACGCCGAGTTCGAGCCGCTCACCGCCAAAATGCTGGACTGCTTCGACCGTTGGATAGCCTACAATGAAGACATGGCCTTGCGCAGTCGCGCGGCCATGACCGAGCGCATGGAGGCCGCGCGCGATCAGCTCCTCCTCACCATAGCCGGCATGATCCTGGCCGTAAGCTGGCTCGGCGCTCTGCTCTTCCGTCAGATCATCCCCCCCATACGCGCCCTTCGCACGGCGGTGGAGTCGATCGCCGCGGGCGACTACGCCATGAAGGTGCCATTCGTCGGCCTAGCCAACGAGACCGGCCAGCTCGCCAGCTCCGTCGAGGTCCTGCAAAAAGCCGCGGCCGCCACCGAAGACCAGCGGTGGGTGAAAGACCGCCTCGCCTCGGTCATCGCCGGGCTGCCCGACACCGGCACGGCGGAGAAGTTCGGCGAACGGCTGCTCGCCCGGCTGCTGCCCGAAATCGAAGCCGTCAGCGGACGATTTCTTCTTGTCGACCAGGAAACCTCCTCGCTTCGCGTCGTCGCAGCGCCCGCGCTCGTTTCCTCCGTCGTCTCCTCCGCCTGTCCTGCCTCCGGCTGCCTGCAAACAAGCGCACAGCTAGGGCCGGTGCCCCCGCCTCCAGGATGCCAGGAGTGCTACCCCGAGCTGAAGAAAAACCCGGACGCGAAAATCGCCGCCTGGCCCCTCTCCTCCCCCGCCGGCATCTCGGGCGTCCTCGAGCTCGCCCTCGCCCGGCCCCTCGCGGCCCGCCAGCGCGAACTCCTCGAGCAACTTCTCCCCATCGTGGCCCGCGCGCTCGACAGCCTCCTGCGCCGCCTTCGCGCCGAGGCCCTCGCACGAGAACTGGAAAGCCAGCAGACCGCCCTCCGCGACACCGAGGCTTGGTTCCGGCAGATACTCGAGTCCGCCCCCGACGGCCTCGTGGTCACCGACGAGGACGGGGTCATCGCCTTTGCCAACCGCGAGGCCGAGACGGTGTTCGGCTACGATGCCGGTGAACTCGTCGGCCTGACTCCCGAGGCGATCCTACCCGAGGACCAACGCGAACGAGGGCTCGGCCAAAAAGACAGGCATCCAAACGCCAGCCACGAAAACGCCGGCGTAGCCTCCCGGCAATTTAGGGGCTCCGGACGGCGCAAGGACGGCGCCGCCGTGCCCGTCGAAGCCTCCATATCCCATTTGCGCTCCCTGCCCGGCCGCGCCGGGAGCATGTGCATCTCGGTGCGCGACATCACCGAACGCCACCGCGCGGAGATGGAGATGCGCAAGCTCTCCAGCGCCATTGAACAGAGCCCGATCTCGGTCGAGATCACCGACCTCACCGGGGCGATCGAATACGTGAACCCGAGCTTCACCCGCAGCTCCGGCTACACCCTCGACGAGATCCGCGGCAAAAACCCGCGCCTCCTGAAATCAGGCCTCGTGGACCCGTCCGTTTTCGCCGACTTCTGGCAGACCATCACCTCGGGCCGCGTCTGGGAGGGGAATTTCATCAATCGCAAAAAAAACGGCGAGCTGATGACCGAGCACGTCATCGTCTCCCCCGTCCTCGGCCCCGACGGACGGCCCACCCACTACGTAGCCCTCAAGGAGGACGTCACCGATCGCCAGCGCACCGAGCGCGCCCTTCTTTTCAACCGCTTCGTGGTCGAAAACGCCGGCCCCATGCTCTGGCTGAATCCCGCCTCCGGCCGGGCCACCTACGCCAACCGCGCCGCCCTGGAGCTCCTCGACAAGACCCCGGACGAGCTCTTCGCCCTCGCGGTGGAGGACTGGAGCCCGGAACTGCCCAGCAACTG
>JBDLWD010000423.1:0-5335 GCA_039804465.1 Verrucomicrobiota bacterium
CGAGTCGGTCAACGGCATCCGCGTCACGCAGGGCTTCGTGCGCGAGGCGATGAACGCCGGCCTGTTCCGCCGCCTGCTGAACGACCATTCGCGGCACAACATGAACCTCGCCCGCGCCTCCGCGACGCTCAACCCCATCCTCGAGCTCAACAACCAGTTCTTCATCGCCGCGCTGCTCCTGCTCGGCGGCTGGCGCGTTTTCCACGGCGACATGGAGATCGGCGCGCTCATCACCTTTTTCTTCTTCGCGAACTTCTTCTTCGGGCCGATCACGATCCTGGGAAATCTCTACAACCAGGCGCTCGTCGCCATGGCCGGCGCGGAGCGCGTCTTCAAGCTGATCGACCGCCAGCCGGAATGGTCCGACGCCGTGGGCGCCACGGATCTGGAAGATCCGCGGCGCAAGCGTGGAGCGGGGAGCGGGGGGCAAGGAGCCAAACAGACAGCACCGCTTTTCGCCACCGACTCCGGCTCCCCTCTCCACGCCCCCCGCTCCACGCTCCAGGGCCTCGATCTGGAGTTTCGCGGCGTGACGTTTGCCTACGAGCCGGGGCGGCCCGTGTTGCGCGACGTGAGCTTCCGCGCCGCTCCGGGGCAAACCGTCGCGCTCGTCGGCCATACGGGCAGCGGCAAAAGCTCGATCATCAACCTCGCCACCAAGTTCTACCTGCCCGACGCCGGCGAGATCCTCGTCGACGGCCGCGAGATCCGTTCCGTCGCCGGCCGCTCGCTGCACCGCCAGCTTGGCATCGTCACGCAGCAGAACTTCCTCTTCACCGGCACGGTGCTGGACAACATCCGCTTCGCCCGGCCCGAGGCGGGCGAGGCCGAGGTGCGCTCCGCGCTCGCCGCGCTCGGCTGCCCCGACCTGCCTGAACAACTGGCGGACGGCCTGGCCACCGGTGTCGGCGAGCACGGCGGCGGCCTCTCGCTCGGCCAGCGCCAGCTCGTGTGCTTCGCGCGCGCCTGGCTGGCCGACCCGCGTCTCGTGATCCTCGACGAGGCCACGAGCGCGATCGACACGCTCACCGAGGCGCGCCTACAGGATGCGCTCGCCCGCCTGCTGCGCGGCCGCACCAGCCTCGTGGTGGCGCACCGCCTCAGCACGATCCGCGCGGCGGACCTCATCCTCGTGCTCGACCGCGGCGAGATCGCGGAGCGCGGCTCGCACGAAGAGCTGCTGTCGCGCGGCGGCGCCTATGCGCGACTCCACGCCCAGTTCGCGTCCGGCGGGGCGCCCCAGGAGTAGTTTAATTCCGGATACAAAGCCCCCGCCGGGCACGGCGGAAAAACGGCTGCTCGCAGCACCTCGGGGCAAAGCGCGCAAGTATGAATTTTCTCCTCTGAAAACGGTGAATTTACCTCTGAAAATCGATGTTGCGTTCGCCCGCGCCGCCTTTACGCCCATCTCCGCTATGGCCAAACGCAAACCCAACGCTGCCTTCATGAAACCGGTTCAGCCTGACGACGCCCTCGCGGCCGTGGTCGGAGCCAAACCCCTCCCCCGCACCGAGCTCACCAAAAAGCTCTGGGACTATATCAAGAAGAACAAACTGCAGGACTCCAAGGTTAAGACCCAGATCAACGCCGACGACAAACTCAAGGCCGTCTTCAACGGCAAGAAGTCCGTCAGCATGTTCGAGATGACCAAGCTCGTGTCCGGTCACCTCAAGAAGTAAGCAGCGTCCCCCAAAACAAACGCTTAGATTGAGCCGCCGGCGCCTCGTGCGCCGGCGGCTTTTTCATGCGCGCCCGGCGCTCGAGCCGACGGGCACGGCCTGCGGCTTCAGGTGCGTCGGGGACGACGATCCTTTCTGCGTCACCACACCAGCAGGCCACCGGCATAGGTAAGGCCGGCGCCGACGGAGCAGAAGATGATGCGGTCGCCGGCCTTGAAGATGCCTTCGTCGGCCGCCCAGCCGAGCGCCATCGAGACCGACGCGCCGGAGGTGTTTCCATACTTGGCGATGGTCACCACAAACTTCTCGTAAGGGATGCCCACCCGCTTGCCGACAGCGCGCAGGATGCGCTCATTTGCCTGGTGCGGCACGATCCAGGCGATGTCATCGGGCTTGAGGGCGTGTCGCTCGAGAGCCTTCTCGATCTGATCGGCGAAGGCGATCACGGCGTTCTTGAACACCGCGGCTCCGTCCATCTGGAGATAAAAGTCGTCGCGGTCGCTGCCGTCTGCGCAGGGCACCGGGCGGGCCGCGCCGCCGCCGGGACGCTGGATGGCGGCGAAGTGGGCGGCGTCGCCGGACAGCGCCATGCGATGCAGGCGGTGGCCGCCGGGCGCGGCGGTGAGCACGGCCGCGCCGGCGCCGTCGCCGAAGAGAAAGGCGGTCTCGTGGTCGTTGGGGTTGGTGATGCGCGAGAGGAGCTCGGCGGTGACGACGACGACGTTTCTCGCCGTGCCGCCGCGGATGAAGGCGCGGCCGACCTCGAGCGCGTAAAGCCAGCCGGAGCACGCGGCGTTGAGGTCGAACGCAAGGGCCTTGGGACAACCGAGCTCGCGGGCGAGGGCGCTGGCCATCGAGGGAACCGGCTGATCGGGGATGATCGTGGCCAGAACGATGCCGTCGATCTCGGACGCGGCCATGCCGGCCCGGGCGAGGGCGTGCTTCACCGCGGTGGCGGCGAGCGAGGTGGCGGTCTCCTCGGGACCGGCGTAGCGCCGCTCGTGAATGCCGGTGAGTTTGTGCATCTCGGCCTCGGTGCGGCCGGGAAAGGCTTTTAAAATCTCGCTCGTGGGGCGGACGTTTTTCGGCACGGCGTAGCCGACGCCTGCGATGCAGACGGTGTCGTCGTCGGGCAAGGCGGCGAGGACCTCGGCGGGGGCGAGCGTGGCGGCAGAGCCGCCGGCCCCGGCTGCGTGAGGGCGGGTGGCGAGCCAGGCCTGAAAATCCTCGCCGGTGATGCGTCCGCCTGGGCCCGTGCCGGCGATGCCGGTGAGCACGGCGGGATACAAGCCGGCCTCCTGCGCGAGCTTGGAGGCGCGGGGAGTCCAGAGCAGGCCGCCGGACGCCGAGGCAGGAGCGGTTGACGCAACCGGTTTCGCGGCGACGGGAGCGATCACTGGGGCAGGTGCGAAAGCCGCGGGTGCCGGGATCGGAGCGCCTGAGCTAGACTTCGATTCCAGATGCCGCAGCGATTCGTCCGTGGTCTCGATGCTGAGGAAAAGATCGCCCGAGCGGATGATGTCGCCGGCGCGGCAGTGGAGGGTTTTCACCACGCCGTCGCAGGGCGCCTCCCACTCGAAGACGGATTTGTCGCTCTCCAGCTCGGCGGCGACGGCGCCTTTTTTGACCGGGTCGCCCGCCTTCACCTTGAGGTCGATCACGGTCAGCTCGTTTACGGTCGCCCCCATGCTGGGCACGGGGATGTCGATGAGAAAGGTGGCCATGCGGATTTCGGGAACAGACAGCGTGACTCGCGCGGGGTTGCGGTCAACCGCGCGACATGAAGCGGACGCGGAAGGAGAAAAATGACGAGGTTCTCAAACGGCGCAGCTCAGGAACGGGCCAGGCGCCAGAAATCCAGGCACTTGGCCAGCAACGACTCTAGCTGGTCGAGCGGCACCATGTTGGGGCCGTCGGATAGCGCGTTGTCGGGATCGGGATGGGTCTCGATGAAGAGGCCGTCGGCGCCTGCCGCGAGGGCGGCGAAGGCGAGGGTGGGCACGAATTCGCGCTGGCCGCCGCTCTTGCCACCGGCGGCGCCGGGGAGCTGCACGCTATGGGTGGCGTCGAGGATGGTCGGGTAGCCGTTCTTCGCCATGATGGGGAAAGTGCGCATGTCGACCACGAGGTTGTTGTAGCCGAAGGTGGCGCCGCGCTCGCACTGCCAGATCTCGGCGGCGTGGCCGGCCTTCAGCTTGCCGACGACGTGAACCATGTCGTTGGGCGAGAGAAACTGGCCCTTCTTCACGTTGACGACCTTGCCGGTGGCCGCGGCGGCGAGGAGGAGATCGGTCTGGCGGCAGAGGTAGGCGGGAATCTGAAGCACGTCGCAGACAGCGGCGACGGGCGCGCACTGGTCGCTCTCGTGCACATCGGTCACGCAGGGCAGGCCGTAGTCGCGCTTCACGAGCGCGTGCAGGGCGAGACCGGCCTCGAGGCCGGTGCCGCGGCCGCCGCTGATGGAGGTGCGGTTGGCCTTGTCGAAGGAGCCCTTGAAAACGAGGTTCAGCTCGGGGTGCTTCGCGCGGATCGCGACGAGTTTCTCCGCGACGGCGCGGACGACCTTCTCGTTTTCAAGCGAGCAGGGGCCGGCGAGGACGAGGAGTTTTTTCGGGTCGAAAAGAGGCATGGGAAAAGAATTAACCACGGATTTTACGGATGAACACGGATCACGCGACGCGGCGCTTCTATCCGTGATGATCCGTGTGATCCGTGGTTAAAAATCAGGCTTTCGATTTTTTGACGGTTTTGGCGGTGGCGGGCTTTTTCTTCGCGGTTGCTTTCGCGCCCTTCGTCGGTTTCCCGCCCTTGAGCGCGGCGGCGACGAACGCGGCGAAGAGCGGGTGCGGCTGCAGCGGCTTGGACTGGAACTCGGGGTGGAACTGCACCGCGAGGAAGAAGGGGTGATCCTTCAGCTCGACGATCTCGACGAGGTTGCGGCGGGGATTCACGCCCGAGACGAGCATGCCGGCGCGCTGGATCTGGCCGACGTAGGCGTTGTTCACCTCGTAGCGGTGGCGATGGCGCTCGCGGATGCTGTCGGCCTTGTAGGCCTTGTGGGCCTTGGAGCCGGGCGTGAGGGCGCACTCGTAGCTGCCGAGGCGCATGGTGGCGCCCTTGTCGATGATCTTCTTCTGCTCCTCCATCATGTTGATGACGGGATGCGGCGAATTCGGGTCGAACTCGGTGGAGTTGGCGTCCTTCAACTTGAGGACATTGCGACAGAACTCGATGACCGCGATTTGGAGACCGAGGCAAAGGCCGTAGTAGGGCACTTTGTTTTCGCGGGCGTAGCGGGCGGCGATGATTTTGCCTTCGGTGCCGCGGTCGCCGAAGCCGCCGGGGACGAGGATGCCGGCCAGGCCTTTTAGCAAGGAGGTGCCGCCGCGTTTTTCCAGATCCTCGGCGTCGATGCGCACGATCTCCACCGCGGCGTTGTTAGCGATGCCGGCGTGGGTGACGGACTCGTAGACGGATTTATAGGCGTCCTGGAGCTCGATGTATTTGCCTACGACGCCGATGCGGACGTGGTGGGCGGGGTTGTTGATCTTGCGGGAGAGCTCGGCCCAGACGTTGCGCTCGGGCTGGGGCTTGTTGAGGCCGAAAAGATCGACGACGAGCTGGTCGAGCCCCTCCTTTTGCAGGGCGATGGGCAG
>JBDLWD010000424.1:0-3241 GCA_039804465.1 Verrucomicrobiota bacterium
GAGCGGCAGATACCTGCTTACCCCGGGCTGGAAATATAGCGTCCAGATCGCGTCGCCGTGGCGCGAACGTCCGTAGCCGCCGTGGGTGTTTGTCTTTTCGCGCGATGAGACGAACGAGGACAGCAATTCGCCCGACATGCGAAATCCCCGGCCGGAGTATTCGTCGAGCACCAGCATGCGCCAGTAGGGTTCAGCCGGCACCGCGCTCGGATCGCTCACGTCGATCATAAGCGAGACCGAAGTGTCCTGCTGGATGTCGACCACGTCTTGAAACGAGACGTTCTCCGAAAATCCGGTGCGGGTGGTCTTGGTGATCAACCGGTCGATAAAAAAATCGTTGCTGATCTCGAAACGGGGCAGCGCAAGGAAGAGCAGTGCGGAAAGCACCACCACGCCGGCGAACAAAGCCGCGCCCAGCCCGACCACCCGCAGGTCCGTCGCGGCCCTCGCCCGCACGAAAAGCTCACGCCAGCGCACACGTTCCCAGCCCGCATCGATCGAGGTCTCGCCCTTCGAACGCCCCCCGCCCGAACGCGCTTCGGACAGGGTAACCGCCAGCAGCAGGGCCAGCGCCACGGCGGTGAAGACCAGGATCTGGGCCACGAATGCGATGGAGACCGTGAAGACCCCGGTGACTACCACGAGGAAAAGCGCGAGCAGGATGAGTTGCAGATCCTCCCGCCGTCCTCGCGGCGCTATGCAGCGGTAGCAAAGCAACATCAGATCCAGCCGTATCATCGCCGGCAAAGGCTCGCGGCTCGTCCACATGTCCAGGGCGAAGACCACCACTATCACCGGGAAGGCGAGCCGGTGCGCGATCGGAGGCAGCGCGCTGGAAAGACGCGGAAACAACGTGAAAACCGGCACCGTGGCGGTGATGACCGCCAGAGCGAGCAAGGCGTCGACCTCCATGTAGAACACGGTCCAGGCCGACAGCATCGCCAGCAGGCCGCCCAGCAGCCAGCGGAGCTGACGGAGCTCGGTCAGACTAAGCTGTGGCCGCGGGTTTTCCATCGAGAATGGCGACCGCTCCGCGGACACCTTGGGGTTCTATTCTTAGCACGCGCCTCGACTGGGCGCCGCTCGCGCGAATCGGCGGCGTTCGTCTGTTGTCATTACTATCCCTCCGCTCGAGCAAGGCCAGGCGGTCGAGAAAACACTCCACATCGCGCAGACGGCGCACCGCGCGCGGGGGTTCGTCGTCTATGCTGACACACCGCAGTCGTTCCTGTTTGTAGAGATCCTCGGCCAGCGTGGCGGCCAGCCCCAGGGCGAGTTCAAATTGTTCCGCCCTGGTCCAAAGCGCGGCATCGGAATCGACATGGAGCGCGTAGCCCTCGTGACCTTCCGCCGCGAATTGCCGCACAAGCAGCTGGCGCGTGCGGGCGCTCGCCTTCCAGTGAACGATGCGCGGAGAATCGCCCGGCGAGTATCGGCGCAATGCCAACAGATCCCCGCCGTGCCCTGCCCGGTTGATCTCGCCTCGGTTGGGCGCGAGCCGCCTGTCCGTTCCGGCCAAATGAAGCTGGTAATCCACCACCGCCGGCCAAACCAACACCTGACGCGTGAGATCGGAAGCCACGACCTTCCGCAGAAAACCAAACGGGAAAAGTGATCCGGTCGACCGCAGTTGCACGCGCAGATGCCCGCGACGCGCAGCCTTCACCGCCCATTCCAGACGAATGCTGGCGCCGGGATCGAGCCGTATGCCCAGATGACGACGTTCGGCATCGGCATCGGCCGACAAATCGAACCAAAGGCCATAGGTCGGCAAAAGCTTCTTGGCGTTACGCACCTCCAGAACGGCGGTCTGCGTCTGCCCGGCGCGCCATGGCCCGCCGGCATGCAGGCGCCAGGCTACGTCGCGCAGATTGAACCAGGAAAGCACGCCGCTCAGAATCAGGCACGAGAGCAAAAGCGAGAGCGTGATGAACAAAATATTGTTGGCGGTGTTGTAGGCCGCCGTGCCGATGCCGAGGGAAACCGCGATCAGCAACACGCCCGTAATCGTGGGCATGATGCGATGGCCGCGCGGCGGAAAAATCAGCATCCAAAGCACCGCCCGCCAGCGCCGCTTGCGCCAGCGCAGCGACGAGGCCCAAGGCCCCTGCCATTCGGTCGCACCAGAGATCGCGGCATCCGCCGGCTGCGGCGGTTGCCCCTCCAATCCCAACGCATCTGCGAGCGCCGGCGGCCGAGCGGACAAATTGGTCACGGCCGCCATGATTAACCCGCGCTGCTCGTGATCAAACCGGTGCGGGCACGGCAGACAGGATACGCTTGAGCGCAGCCGCCACCAGCCGCCGCTCCTCCATGCCGTCGGCCGCGGGGCGCACGAGGGTGAGTCGGTGGGCCAGCACCGAACCCGCGAGCGCCTGAACGTCCTCAGGCACCACGAAATCGCGGCCTTGCAAAAGAGCGCGGGCCTGGGCGGCGTGCTTCAGCGCGAGTCCTCCACGCACCGAGACGCCCGCTCGAAACTCAGCCTCGGTGCGGGTCGCCGAGACCAGACGCAGGATGTAGTCCAGAACCGTGTCCTCGATGAAAACATGCAAGGCCAGGGCTTGCAGTTGGAGGATGTCGGAACGCGTCACGACCGCGTCCAGAGAGATGGCGTCGTAACCATGATGGGCGCTGCGCAAGATCTCCAGCTCGTCGGCGGGCTGCGGATAACCCATGTGCAGTCGCATGAGAAAACGGTCCATCTGGCTCTCCGGGAGCGGAAAAGTCCCCTCGTAGTCCACGGGGTTCTGCGTAGCGAAAACAAGAAAGGGGGATCCGACCGAGTGGGCTTGGCCGTCGACCGTGACCTTGCCACGGTCCATCACCTCAAGAAGGGAGGACTGGGTCTTCGGCGTGGCGCGGTTGATCTCGTCCGCCAAAACGATGTTCGCGAAAACCGGTCCCTTTTTAAACACGAACTCCTTGATCGTTTCGTCGTAGATCGCGACCCCCGTAACGTCGCTGGGCAGGAGATCGCTGGTGAACTGGATCCGCGAGAACGCGCAATCCATCGAGCGGGCCAAGGCGTAGGCGAGGGTGGTCTTCCCGACGCCGGGCAAGTCTTCGATCAGCACGTGCCCTCCAGCCACAAGCGCGGTCAAAACATGATCCACCACCGCGTCCTTGCCCTTGATGCTGGCGCGCATGCAGGCACGAAGCTTTTGCAGGGTTTCCTGGGCGGCTATCACCTGCGGGGCGGAGAAAAAGTCGCTCATTTAAGGGGAAGTATCGTAATGAT